>NZ_JBEUDO010000018.1:0-52006 GCF_050584665.1 Nitrosomonas sp. ANs5 | reverse complement strand
CTAGCCTGTTGCGGACTCTGGACACCCTGCTTCAGGCTGGCTTCAATGAAAGTATCAAGATCCCCGTCCAATACCGATTGGGTATTGCCAATTTCGATATTGGTCCGCAAATCCTTGATCCGTGACTGATCCAGCACATAGGAACGAATCTGATGCCCCCATCCAATATCCGTTTTGGAATCTTCCATGGCCTGCTTGGATTCATTCCGTTTCCGCAATTCCGCTTCATAGAGGCGTGATTTCAGCATCGCCATGGCATCGGCGCGATTACGGTGCTGAGAACGGCCACTCTGACATTGCACGACAATTCCCGATGGCAAATGGGTAATCCGGACGGCCGAGTCAGTTTTATTGATATGCTGCCCGCCTGCTCCAGAAGCACGAAAGGTATCCACCCGCAAATCAGCAGGATTGACGTCGATTTCGATACTATCATCCACTTCCGGATAGACGAACACGCTGGCAAAGGAAGTATGGCGGCGATTACCGGAATCGAATGGGGATTTGCGCACCAGCCGATGCACCCCACTTTCGGTGCGCAGGTAGCCGTAGGCATATTCACCACTGACCTTCAGGGTTGCGCTTTTGAGACCGGCAATATCGCCGGGAGATTCCTCGAGCACTTCCACCGCCAGGCCACGCCGCTCGCAATAGCGCAAATACATGCGTTCCAGCATCGAGGCCCAGTCTTGTGCTTCAGTCCCGCCAGAGCCGGACTGAATATTGACAAAGCAATTATTGGGATCCATCGGGTCTGAAAACATGCGGCGGAACTCCATGTCCACCACCGTCTTCTCAAGCTGCGCGACATCTTGTGCGATGCTCTGCAGCGTGTCTTCGTCATGCTCTTCCTCAGCGATCAGCAGCAGCTCGTGGGCATCCTGCAGCTGACTATCGATTGACTGCAGCGTATGCACGACATTCTCAAGTGACTTTTTCTCACGCCCCAGCTCCTGGGCGCGGTCATGATCGCTCCAGATGGATGGATCCTCAGCCAGCCGGTTGAGTTCTACCAAACGAGTTTGCTTGGCATCGAAGTCAAAGATACCCCCGTAAGGTTTGACTTCTTTGCTTTAGATCCTCCAGTTTCGAGGCTAACGCGTTGATTTGTTCAGCTTCCATGGCGATTAGGTTCCAAAACGTTTAATTATACCAGCAGAGAGCAAGTGAACCCAGCCGGGCTGGAAACTTGGCAATGACCAGATTTGAATGAATTTGAATGGGAAATTTTCTCAGGAGATGAAACTTGCGCAACGAAACGGATGGCCAGGCTAAATAGTCACTATTCCTGTTGCGCCCGCCGGCGCTGACGCTTCTTGAGGGTATAGTTGAGTTCCCCCCCCAACAAAAGCGCTAATCCGCTGACATATAGCCACATCATCAAAATAATCATACCCGTAATGGACCCATAGACAGGGTTGTAATCGACAAAATTTTCTACATAATATTTCATACCCAGGGAGAGAATGACCCAGAGGCATACCGCTAGGATGGAGCCAGGCTTGATCCACTGCCACTCATGATCGGTGTTGGGTGCAAAATAATAGATCAGGTTGAGTGCCACCAGCATGATCAGTACGATCATCGGCCATTGCAGCAAAGACCAGTAGAACGCTACGCCTACTTCTTCCTTTCCCACGAAATCTCCGGTCCACCGTATCACCTGCTCACCGGCAAGTATCAGGATTAACGAAGTGATCACAAAGATAGTGGCGCCAAGCGTAAGCAACACCGCTATGCCGCCGACTTTCCAGAGGGGCCGTGTTTCCTTCACCCCATACACTACATTCAGGCTATTAATGATCGCCATCATGCCCCAGGATGCTGCCCAGAGCGAGCCCAGCAGACTCAGATAGAAAACTCTGTCCCCACCGCCCTGGATCACCTGATCCACATAGCGTTCGACAAGAATCAAAGATTCTTCCGGCAACACTTTCTCCGCGTAGAACATGAGAGTGGGCAATAACACCTGCTCGGGCAGCATCCCGACAAGGGCCTTCACCCCCAGCAGCGCGGGAAACAAAGCCAACATAAAATAAAACCCAAGCTGCGCCGAGCGCCCCAGCACTTCATCCTTATTGCAAGCCACCCAGGCTTCCCCGATCACCTCCCACATGTCCCTGAGTCGCTGCCACCAGAACTGCCGATTAAATATTTCTTGTAAAGGCATCACTTTTCCATCATACCGAGATTTTCTGCCAGATGAGAATAATCATGGCAAATCATGCGTTAACCAATACTGAAGTGAGCATGCGCATTAATCCCAACTGCTGTGCTTCACGACCCGCAGCATCGTTCACGGACTATAGTGCCAGCTCCATGACGATATTGCAGCGAGCATAAACAGGATGCACGCCCTCGCTCAGGGTGCGGAAGCCATGCTTGCGATAGAGCGCAAGCGCTGTGCCCAGCGCAGTATTGGAAAGCAAATAGAGCGACGTGGCCCCGCGTATCTTGGCCTTTTCAATCGCTGCCTGAAGCAGGATTTTACCGTACCCCTTGCCTCTTTCGTTTGGCGCCACGGTCATTCGAGCCAGCTGAAACCGTGCCGGGGATTCCTTGAAAAGCGCACATACACCAATAACCTTGCCGGACTCGACAAGACTCAGGATATGCCCCCCCTCTCGAACGATCCCGTAGGGATCTGCGGCCAACTTCCTGTCTCCCTCCTCGAGTACAAAACACTCCTTGATCCAAAGTTCATTCAAGCGAATGAAGTCACTGCAATGATTTTCGTTGTCTGTTTCGATGTGCATAGACCAGGTCACCGTCTATATTGAGTCAACCAATACATATCCAATTTAATGAGCAAAATCGTCCAGGTTCCATGATGCGCGCTATCGCTTCTCATCTCAATTCCGGTACATGATACCCCGGGGGGTCAAGATTTCATGCACCTTGAGAGAAATTCTGATTGTTGTGTAATATTCTGAACAATCGAAGCGATTTATGGCCACCCTGGTGGGTGAGGTGCTTAGATTATTGGGCTACTGCCGCCATCACAACACATTCAATGTCTGGTGAGGAAAAGTATGCAATGTTATGCTTTCAATCCATATCTTTCTACCTCCGGCCTCAATCAAGCGAAACGACAATGCGCATTGAAAATCATTTATCGACTGTTGGATTATTGTTTGGCACGCTGTTCTTTGCACTCTCGCTGTCACCCAGCCTGCTGCCTCGAGGTGACGCTGTTCAGGGGATAATTTCGGGCATCTCCCTGGCGGCGGGTTACGGGCTGGGCGTCATCAGCGTCTGGCTTTGGCGTTACCTGGAGTTACCCCGTCCCCGTGAACGGATACAGCACTTTATTTATCTGGGATCAGCGGCGCTCTGCGGCCTGCTGGTGGTCAGTTTTCTGTGGCAGGCCAGTCATTGGCAGAACAGGGTCCGGGTGCTGATGGGAATGGAAATGGTAGATGACATTCGGGCCCTGCTGGTGGGGAGCATCGCGCTGCTGATTTTTCTTGCTGCACTGCTGATCGGCAAACTTTTTCATCAGCTGCAGCTGATACTGTCGCGCAAGCTCAGACTCATTGTGCCCCGCCGGATCTCGCATGCAGCCGGCCTGCTGATGGCATTTGCCGTATTCTGGGCAGTGATTGATGGTGTGCTGATTTCATTTGCGCTTCATACGGCCGATATTTCCCATCAGCAAATCGATGCGCGCATCGATCCAGAACTGGAACCCCCCACTGCCCCGGTGAAAACGGGCAGTGCAGCCTCTCTGATCGCCTGGAAAGATATGGGCCGCCAGGGCCGCCGTTTTATTTCAGAGGGCCCATTGGCAAAGGATATCGAACGCTTGTCTGGCGCACCTGCACTGGACCCAATCCGTGTCTATGTGGGTTTGAATGCAGCAGAAACACCCCGGGAAAGAGCTGAACTGGCTCTGGAAGAGCTCAAACGGGTCGGTGGTTTCGAACGCTCGATGCTGGTGCTGATCGCCCCCACCGGAACAGGCTGGATAGATCCTGCCGGCATTGAAGCGCTGGAGTATCTGTATCGTGGTGATGTGGCCAGTGTTGCTGCACAATACTCCTATCTTCCCAGCGCGCTATCCTTAATGGCTAAAGGTGCCTATGGTGTAGAGACAACCAGAGCGCTCTTTCAGGCTGTCTATGGACACTGGACACAGTTGCCGCGGGAAAACCGGCCTGCCCTGTACATCTTCGGGCTCAGCCTGGGCGCACTGCATTCTGATCGCTCCTTCGATTTCTACGATATCATCAACGATCCTTTCAATGGTGCGCTCTGGAGTGGTCCTCCCTTTCGCACGGGCACCTGGCGCACGGCCACTGATCGGCGTCACCCCGAATCACCCGAATGGCTGCCTCATTTCCGGAATGGCTCAGTCATTCGCTTTGCCAATCAACAAGGGGGACTTGAGGTGGGTAATTCACCCTGGGGCGACTTCCGCATCGTTTTTTTGCAATACGCCAGCGATCCCATCACGTTCTTCTCGCCCGCAACCTTCTACAGGGAACCAGACTGGATGAAGCCACCCCGTGGGCCCGATGTCTCTGAGGATCTGCGCTGGTTTCCCGTCGTGACCATGCTGCAGCTTATTGCCGATATGATTGCCGGCACTGCGCCGGCCGGATATGGTCACGAATATGCCGTGGAACATTATCTTGATGCCTGGTTCGCACTGACCGAACCCGAAGGGTGGAATGAACATGAATTTGACAGGCTCAGAAAAAGCTTGGCAAACAAAAGATAACGAACAGCGCGGACAGCGCTGCCATAAGGCAGATAGGGTCACACTGGGCTGGGTCACTTCAACGTGCTTCGCCTTGCAAAAATGATAGCGAAAAATACCTACCGTTCAGAGCGCCATCGCACCGGAAGGCAAGCATTCATCGCGTTTACTGCGTAATAGGTTCGTCCAGAGCCTGATACAGCTGTTCAGCAGCCTCCCGGGCTATCGCTATCGCATCGATCAGTATGCGGATGGCTTCAGCAGAAGCATGAAAGCCTTTGGATGCATCGGCATCGATAAAGTCCCAGCGTAATTGTGCCTGGCGGTGTGCCAACAGTGCAGACTCCAATGGCGCACCTGTATACGCGCGCTTCTGCGCAAATAGAATGGCGTCCATCAAGGCCGTCAGCGCGCTTTCTGTTAGCGCGAGCAGGCCAAGTGTGTTGCTTTGCAGTCGCAGACTGCGTTCGGCCAAGCGTTCGGGACTGCCGTCATGACAGCTCAAGCAGGCTGCTTCAAGCTGCGTCAAGGGGCTGCGGATCCAGTGCTCGGTAACATGCATGCCACCGTCCTGAATCACTGGCATATGGCAATCGGCACAGGAGGTGTCGTTTGCAGCATGCACACCCTGGGTATGCAGTTCAAAATTTGGATGCTGAATCTTAATCAGGCCTGCACCGGTCTCAGCATGCTGCCAGTCACTGAAGTCAATCGCGTCGTAATAGTTGCTGATGGCCTCAATGGTCATTCCCTGAGCCCAGGGAAAAATCAATTCCTGTGTGCCATCCCGGAAATAATATTCGACGTGGCACTGTGCACAGACATAACTGCGCATGTCATGCCGGCTGGCAGCGCTCAGATCAATGCCTTGTTGTTCCAGCGCATTGCGCAGCGCCGGACGGCTGATTTGCAAGGCCATGGTATCGGCGGCGTGACAGTCGGTGCAAGTGCTGCCGTGATGCACCTGGCCACGGATCTCATTAAAGCTCATGGCATTGAGCGCATCCCAACCGTATGCGCGAACCAGCAAAGGCGCTTCTGCGGCATGACAATGAATACAGCCGGCAGGCTGGTTGCGCGCCAGGGTGCGCTGGCTGTTACGCTGGTCGATCTGGGCGTAATAGTGTGCGCGGGATGCATTGTATTCGAGCGCAAACGCATTGCCGGCCCAGGCGCGCTGACGAAACGGATTGGCAGCGAGTTTGTCCTCGGGAGCATCTGCGCCATGTTCGGCGCCGCGCATAAAGGCGGCAACATGGAGGGGATACAAGACCGACCAGCTGAGCGGGTCGATTTCATCTTGTAGCTGCTGCATGCGGGACTGCTGATGCCAGGCAAACAGTACAGCAATCAGGGACACCAGCATCAGTGTGCCCAGCGCGGTAAGTTTCGCCAGTGTTTCGCGCATGCTAACGATTCCTTGTACGAAGTCTTTGAACAGGACTGGGCTGATGCCGCATCAGGATCAGACCATATTGAACAGCTCGCTGTGAATTTGTGCTGCCGGCATTTGCAACTGCCGCAGGGATTTACGGGCGGCATCAAGCATAGCCTGTGGGCCGCACATGAAAACTTCGTAATCCCGGAAGTTTTCCGGCAGATATTTTTTCAGCATTTCCAGGTCCAGATAGCCCTGCTCACCCTGCCAGTCTGGTGGCGTATGTTCCAATATGGGCACGATGGTGAGTGGCAATTTTTCAGTAAGCGCAAAAATCTCCTCGCGCCGCGGGATACGATCCCACTCGCTGTGGGCCGTAAACAGGATATGTGGCCGAGTGTCACTTTTCTGTGCCAGTGCCTGCAACATGCCAAGTATGGGAGCAAGGCCAATGCCCCCGCTGATAAAAATGTAACCGGCCGCATCAGCATGGCGTTCACAGGCAAAGGCGCCATAAGGGCCATCCACAAATACGGTGCTGCCTACCGGAGTATCGCCTATGGTCTTGGTGAAATCACCCAGTGCTTTGATTGTAAACTGCAGCGAGCCGTTGTCTTGTGGTGCCGAAGCGATGGAAAATGGATGTTCCTGCATACTAAAAGGTGAGTGATTGATACTGAGCCAGCAGAACTGTCCAGCCTGAAACGCAATTCCCTGATGTCCCTGTGGTTGCAGGGTCAGTGTCCAGCAGTCCCCTCGCTCTTTTCTGATAGCAGTCAGTTGCCATGGGCAGCGGCTAACCAGCAGCGGCCGCAACAAGCGCACATGCAGCACAATCAATGCCAGCGAGACGGCAATGGTGATCCACAAACTTTTTATCGAAGGCAACGCGCTGTAATAAAGGATACCCCACATATGTATAAAGGCCAGTATCACCACTGCCAGGGCCAGCAGCAAATGCAAGACACGCCACTGGTCGTAGGCAATGTTTAACTGCCGCCGCCAGGCAGAACTGATAACAACCAGCAATAGCAGCAGCAGGGACAGCACGCCGCTCAGCAGCGGCCAGGACAAGGATTGCGGATCAAAGCGAGTCAGCATAGCCGGCTTGCTGATCAGCAATAGCAAGGGATGCGCAAGCACAACCAGCAGCATCGCATAGGCCAGATAGCGATGAAAATAATAGATGACATCGATGCCAAAAGGCGCTACCGGTTTGCGTAGTCGCGCGGTGATAAAAAATTGCAGCACCAGCATGACCAGACCGCAAAAGCCAAGACCCATCCCGCTATCCCACAGGAAACCACCTTTGGCGGGTACCGGTGCCAGAATCAGAACCAACAGCGGGGTTATGACCAGAGCAAAATACACGCTCAGCCAGAATACAGCGGTTAATTTAATGCGTGCGGCATTCGGACGCAAACCGGGCGAAGGCGGCGCATGAGAGAAATTAACGCCTGTTTTCATAATGAGCGAATGTACCGGGAAACAATTTGGCCGTCAACTTGGCAGGAAAGTCATGCGAGTTTGTGAAATTCGTCTTTTGGGTGCCTTTAAAAATTATAGTAATCACGGTTTTCTCCAGAATGGCGGCAATGATTTCCATATTGCAGATATGGCCACTATAATAAAAGCCATTGCAAAGGCAAACCTTGTCTGACGGCTAACCTGCAACAAAAGACATAAAACCAAGGATATATGCCAAAATCAAAAAGACAACGACCGTTAAAACAGCCATCGGCCAAGCTATTACGCGACGTAGCTGCTACCATGAAATTATGTGACAAAGGCGAGGCAGACGTTGCCCAGCAGCAACTGCTGGAATTGGTCACCAAGCACCCTCGTAGCAAGCCAGTGTTGTACGCTTTGGTCGATTGTGAGCTACACCGTACAGGATTGGCACAACTTTGCCTATTACAACGAGCAATTGCTACCACTGGAGCGCGGCGAGGAACGGGAATTCACCCTGAATAACCTGATGGCCGCCTTCATCCAATTATTCTACCCGAGGCTTGCCTGGTACTATGCCAGAGAGTTGGTGGCACAGTACCCAGATTCCGAATATGAAGAGCAAGCTCAATCTTTCATAAAGTCAACCGAACCTTTTTTAAAACAGGAAAATGATGAATTGATGGGCGACCTGGCGTTCGCCCAAGAGGAGAAATTTAAACTTAGGGTGCTGCACGACTGCATACGGTTCTTAACCGAGACGGGGCACCCGGCAGAAGCCATTAGCGCAGCTGAGCAACTGCTCGAGAAAATCCCCAACCTCGCACCCGTTCTCAACAACCTCAGCCTATCCCAATTCATGTTGGGAGACGTAGATCAAGCAATCAGCACGGCACGAAAAGTGATCGCGCAGGATGCAGATAACTTTCATGCCTTGGGCAACCTGGTGCGCTATCATTTTTTGACGGCGCAGTTCGATCAGGCACAAACCTATGCCCACCGCCTGCAACAAATCGACAGCGACAAGCCTGATTTCGAACTAAAGCAGGCAGAAGCATTCGCCTTTCTGGGCGATGACAAAAAAGTGTGGGCAGCATATCAGCAGGCAAAAACAAAGGGTCACGAAGCCAATCCCGTTCTGCTACACCTGGCAGCCGCAGCTTCATACCGGCTGGGTAATGAAAAAAAAGCGTGGCAATTGTGGCAACAAGCCGCGAAACTACACCCGGGATTTAGCATGGC
The DNA here is from genome assembly GCF_050584665.1 of Nitrosomonas sp. ANs5. NCBI lineage: Bacteria > Pseudomonadati > Pseudomonadota > Betaproteobacteria > Nitrosomonadales > Nitrosomonadaceae > Nitrosomonas > Nitrosomonas sp. ANs5. The sequence continues at coordinate 43,235 of NZ_JBEUDO010000018.1, read as the reverse complement.
ACAAGAAAGCCTGGCTGAAAAACCGCTACCTGCCGGTAAACGCAATGTGCCCTGGTACTGGCCGTTCGAATACTGGCTTCCTCAAAATTTTTGGCAGCTATTGGAATTGGGCCAGCAGTACTCGGGGAAAAGTGTTCAACGTCTGAGTACGAAGGAAATTGAACGAGCCATGAAATTAATGCTGGCGGAACGGCCATATTTAGCCAAACTGTTTCCCCATATATTAGAACGTGGTGATCGATATGCACGTCAATTTATTCTCAACTTCATCCAGGTTGCCGCTACCCCTGAACTGCTGCAACTGCTGTATGATTTTGCCCAGAGTCCGCATGGCAGCGATAGCCTGCGCCTGGAAGCCGCCCAGTTCATCAACCAAAAGTATCCAGCCATGCTACCAGAAGATAGAACCATACCCATGTGGATCGGTGGCAAGCAAAAAGAACTGTTCATGATGGGGTTTCAAATTACCGATGAGCCTGAACGGATCAAAGGGATTTCTGAAGCCATGATGGATAAACACCTCGCTGCATACGATTTACTGATAGATGAAAAACTGGAAGCGGCCGAACGGCTGTTTAAGGAGATTATTACCGAAGCACCTGATTTCTACAGCGCCTATAATCAGTTGGCAGTAGCTTATGAAAAACAAGGACGTAACCAAGAGGCGCGGGCGTTAATAGAAGAGACCCATAAACGGTTTCCCGATTATCTCTTTGCCCGTGCTGGCCTGGCCCGGATAAAAGCACGAGACAAAGAGCTTGAAGCTGCACGAAACCTGTTGAAGCCGCTGCTAAAAAGGCCCAAATTGCATATTAGTGAATTTCGGGCCTTGGCCCGCGCCGAAATTGATATTGCCCTGGCCGATAACCAGACCGAAACAGCCCGTACCTGGCTGGAAATATGGCAGCAAGTCGAAGATGACAATCCAGAGCTTATAGAGTGGAAAATGCGCATTAATGTACCTGATAAGCTGCTGACAGGTTTGAAAAAGCTCCTGACGGACGACAGTTAAAAAGTGCCATACCGAATCAGACATATTCACATTTTTTAATGACCATTCCCGTCTACTCACCAATTCCTATAAACCCGAGGTCAGTTCTGGTTTGCTGGCCGGCAATAGTCGGAAGGCACCGACACTAAGAATCGAACGCGGGGCCTTCTGATTCCAAAGCATATCTGCGAATTATAGTTATATGTAAATCATAGACTTACAGCGCTAGACACAGCCAAATCCAATGTCGCATAGCCTAGATCAACGGCATTTCAATCACAGTCTGGCACAAATTTGACACAATCAATTTTTGGCTATTTTCTCAGCAATGCTAACTTCAAGCCAAAAATCGGATCTTAAGCCTTTTTATTGCGGTCTTTTCGTTCGATTTCGCGACCGTCGCTATCTGGCCCAGTAACCAGCCCAGCTCTGGCGGCAAAGGCGCTTACCAGATGCAGTGCCGTGGCATTGACCTTGCCCGAGCGCCGACTGGTCTTGCCGTCGATTGCTACTACTTCCTGCGGCTCCAGCGCGGGTAATACCCAACTGACCCAGCGCCGGAAGGCCGACTCGAGCTGATCCGGATTGATCAGTCCAAACAATCGTCCGAAGGTATCGTGAGACGGAATGCCGTGCTCGAGCTCGGATTAACGCCGGAACCACGCAAGTTTTTCATTCGCCCCACGCCTCAATCTCGACAAAATTGTCCGCGCCGGCCAATACGCCATTGACCGCCACCACGAGTATCTCGACCAGATCATGCCGCGTTTTGCCCGCTTGCCGCAGATCGGCAATCGACACAAACACATCCGCCAGACGCAGCCCGCTTTCTGTTTCCATGGAACACACCAAAAAGACAGAAAACTACACAAAACAAGGAGCTATGAACAGTCCTTTTAAAACTCATTGATCGTAAAAAATAATTTATGAGAATTCACGACAATGGCATTCATGCGATTGCCCTGTATCACAGTGTTTGACTAACGAGCCAGCTTTTAGTACATTCGATGCCTATGAAAAGGTGCTTTATTTTTCCTATACCCGCACACTGCCTTAATCATCCCGGCCTATGGCAACCTCCAACCTACTCTCCCTCAAAACCGCCGCAGAGGGTTTAAACATCCGCACGGTGGATGACCTCAAAAAGATACTCCAGCTACTGCCGATTCAAACGAGACCAACCCGTAAAGCTGAGCTCGTTGATACTATCGCCGGCTACCTGTTGGGGGCAGGCCTGAAGACCCTATGGCAAGAGCTGGATCAGCTGCAGCAGGCGGCTGTCGCTGAAGCGGTTTACCTGACCGGGGGGCGCCATCAGGAGGAGCAGTTCCGAGCCAAATATGGGGCCTCGCCCAAATGGCACGATCGCAGTTCCAGTTATAGCTACAATCGGCCCGCCGCCAAGCTTGACCTGTTTTTCCACCCGGTCGGCACCTATACGGCCCCAAATCTATTACCCGAGGATCTGCGGCTCAAGCTCAAGGCCTTTGTCCCTGAGCCCAAGACACTCACCTTGCCCAGCTCTGAACAACCGCCCCAGACTTTTCGGGTTGAGCACCGTTACTTCGATTACCAAAAGCGTCAGTCTATCGAGACAGAGCATGATGTGCCAGTGAAGTGCTGCCACACTGAGCAAGTAGCCCAGCAAGATCTGCTGGCTGTGCTGCGGCTGATTCACCTGGGTAAAATCAGCGTCAGCGACAAAACCCTGATGCCCAATAAGGCCACGCTGACCACCATTGCCCCTCTCCTGCAAGGCGGCGATTACTATAGTGAAGCTGATGAACCGGACAACCACCACCTAGAGCCCATTGGCGCCATCAAACCCTTTGCCTGGGTGATGCTGGTGCAGGTGGGAGGACTGGCCAGCCTAGATGGGAAAAAACTACAGCTGACCAAGGCGGGCCAAAAAGCGATGGGGGCTCCTCCGGCGACAGCCATCCAATCGATCTGGAAGAAGTGGCTCAAAACCACCTTTTTAGATGAGTTGCGTCGGGTGGAGTCGATCAAAGGTCAAACTGGAAAGGCCAAGCGCAGCTTGACGGCGGTCAGCGGCCGCCGGGCTTTAATTGTGGAGGCGTTGGGAGAGTGCCCGGCGGGAGAATGGGTGGCCTATGACGATCTCAAGCGCTACATGATTGCCAGTAACCAGACCTTCGATGTGAGTCGTAATCCCGAGTATCTATACATTAGCGAGCCGGGCTATGGCCACCTATATGAGGCGGGGGGCTCCTGGAGCATTCTGCAAGATGCCTATATGAAGTGCTTTTTGTTTGAATATGCCGCTACCCTGGGGCTATTGGATGTGGCTTACTTCACGCCCTATGATACCCCCCGAGGCGACTTCGATCACTTCTGGGGTGCCGATGACCTCTCGTTTTTGAGTCGCTACGATGGCTTGCTGGCCTTTCGGCTCAACCCCCTGGGAGCTTTTTGCTTGGGTCTGGCCGACACCTACACCGCCGCCCCGATCACCACTGAAAGCACGCTGCGGGTGTTGCCCAATCTCGATATTGTGATGACCGGAGCCCCGCTCAACCCGGCAGAAAAGTTGATGATGGAAACCTTCGCTCGGCAAACCGCTGATGCGGTCTGGAAGCTAGACCGCGAAGTGGCCCTCAAGGCGGCTGAGGCGGGGCATGCGCTGCAGGAGTTTTTCGATTTTTTAAGCCTGGCCAGTGCTGAGGCTCTGCCCAACACCGTTGAGCAGTTTTTTGCCGACTGCCGCAGCCGTTCGCAGAGTCTACAAGACCTGGGCATAGCAAAACTGATTGCCTGCGCCGACGCCACCCTGGCGGCGCAGATTGCCCACGACTCGCGCACTAAGAAGTATTGTCAGTTAGCGGGAGAGCGACATTTGGTGGTGTTATTAGACCAGGAGACTCGGTTCCGCAACGGGTTGCGCAAACTGGGGTACAGTTTTCCGATGGGTAATGGGTAGAGATGGGGCGGCGCATAGTACTTCAACCACACCGCCTCACCTACCGGATCCAGCAACTTTTTCGGTCTTTGCCGTATAGGGGGCTCAGTTGCTATCAGTACACCCTATGGCGAAAATCACATCGTAGTCTATGTACACTGAAATATGTGGAAAGTTTCTTGCGATCCGTTTAACCCCCCCTCGGAACCTTATGAGCTACTTTCCCGACAATGCCCTGATCATCCAGAGTGATCGCACCATTTTACTCGACGTCCATGCCTCTAAAGCCGAAGTGGCCCAGGTGGCCATTGCTCCCTTTGCAGAGCTGGTCAAAAGTCCCGAACACATCCACACCTACCGCCTCAGTCCTCTCAGCATTTGGAATGCCCGTGCCGCCGGAATGCCCGTTGCCGATATGGTGGCGGCACTTCAGGATCATGCCAAATACCCCATGCCCGAGTCAGTGGCCCAGGAACTGGAAGTCCTCGGACAACGGTATGGCCTGACCACTCTAAAAGCGGGAACTGGTGGAGATTTGCTGTTACAGGTGGCCGATAAACCCCTGGCAGAACTGCTGCAGCGCCATGAGCAGGTGGGGCCACTGCTGGGAGAACGATTGTCGCCCACCGCCTTTGCGATAGCCTTGGGCGATCGCGGCATTCTCAAACAGGCACTGCTAACGGCGGGCTATCCGGCAGAAGATCTGGCCGGTTATCTGGCTGGGGATGAGTTGCCCCTAGACCTCTTATCGACCACCCGTAGCGGCGAACTCTTTCACCTGCGACCCTACCAGAAAACAGCGGCCGATCTGTTCTACCAAGCTGGGCAGTCCAGGGGCGGTAGTGGGGTGATCGTTCTCCCCTGTGGTGCGGGTAAAACCATGGTGGGCATGGCGGCGATGGCGGTGATCCAGCAGAAAACCTTAATCCTCACCAGCAATCTCACCTCCGTTCACCAGTGGCAAAGGGAACTGTTGGATAAAACCACCCTAACCGCCGACCAAGTCGCCGAGTATAGCGGTCAACAAAAAGCCACTGGGCCAGTTACCCTGGCCACCTACCAAATCCTCACCTATCGAGCCAGCCAGGACGACGACTTTCTTCACCTGGGGTTGTTTGATCAGCAATCCTGGGGGTTGATTATCTACGACGAAGTTCATCTCCTGCCCGCGCCTGTCTTTCGCATCACCTCCCAACTCCAGGCCCGTCGTCGCCTGGGCCTTACGGCTACCCTGATTCGCGAAGATGGACGCGCGGGAGATGTCTTCACCCTCATCGGCCCCAAACGCTACGACGTGCCCTGGCGGGAATTGGAGGCGCAGGGTTTTATTGCCGCAGCGGACTGCACTGAAATTCGCATTCCCCAAACTGAGGAACGGCAGATGGACTATGCCACTGCGGGACGACGCTATCAGTTTCGCATCGCGGCCGAAAATCCCCTCAAACTGGAGGTGGTTCAGGACTTGTTGGAGCAAGAAGCTGGCCACCGAATCCTGATTATTGGTGAATACCTGGATCAACTCAAGGCTATTGCCCAGCGAGTGCAATTCCCCATCATTACCGGCCAGACCAGTCAGCAAAAGCGCGATCGCCTCTACGCCAGTTTTCGCAGTGGCGAGATTTCCGGCCTCATCCTCTCGCGAGTCGGCAACTTTGCTCTTGACCTACCCGATGCCGATGTCTTAATTCAGGTCTCCGGTAAGTATGGTTCTCGCCAGGAAGAGGCCCAGCGGTTAGGGCGGGTGCTGCGACCCAAGTCGGATGGCCGCAGTGCTCAGTTTTATACGTTGGTTTCACTGCGCACCTGCGAGGAGGAATTTGCTCAGCATCGCCAGTTGTTTTTAACGGAACAGGGCTACCGCTATTGCATTCAGTTTTGGGAGATTTAGCAACTTTTCACTCAGGAGGATGGTCGAAGTCAGCCGCTTGTGTGAGTTGCCCCAGTCCTGGCACCCACCGCTATTCCAGCACTGGTGAAAAGCACGCAACGCGGCAGCAATAGCTTCTGCCAATTCTTCATCTGACTGCGCCCTATATAGAGCTTGCTCAGAAAGTATAACTATTTGTTTTTAATTGTTAATATCGTAAAAATCAATATTCAAGTGCAAGGTTTCTGAACAAATAATGCAGAAACCCTTATACTTGATTTGAACGCAAGCTCACCCATGCTCAATAAATTGTATTAAACCGCATTTTGTTACTTTATAAAACGATTAGTTGTTAATTGTAAATATCAAATGATTATGAGAAATACTTTTCGAATAAGCTCTACATATTACAAATATTTTTTGCGAGTGCCCCATCAGTGTCCCACAAAACAAAAAAGGCCTAAGCGCGCTTGCTTAAGCCTCTGTTTTTAATGGTGCCGACACCAAGAATCGAACTCGGGACCTTCTGATTACAAATCAGCTGCTCTACCATCTGAGCTATGCCGGCATAAAATGGCAAATCTTAAAATATTATCTAAACAGCTTTGACTGCAAGAAACGCAAAATCAGCGCTATTTTACAACTTTAAGGAAGGATTTATCTTGTTTTTCTTTAGCAGAACCAGCAGGGTCATCTGAGGAAGCCGTCTGATCAGTGATTACCTGATCTTCGTGAGCCACAACATGGTTTTGTTCCGAATGGATTTCCGGCGTAAACGTCAAACCCTGTCCAAGTTCTTTGGCAAATATCGCCTTGATCGCTTCGATTTCGATTTCAATCTTTCTGGGTACGCCGTTGAAGCGTGTGGCAAATTTGATAATTTCGTTGTCTATCAATAAATCGCTCACCGCTGCCGGGCTGACATTGAGTATGATCTCTCCGTCTCTGCTTAATTCCAAGGGAATGTTCAGGCACCCATCAGTCACCGCAGATACATAAGGTGTCAGATCATTATCGACACACCACGCATAAACTGCCCTGACTAAATAAGGTTTGATAGAGGGAGCACTCACATTCATTTCCGCATCAATTTCTCAGAGGGCGTTAATGCATCGATAAATAAGGGTCTGCTAAACAAGCGCTCGGCATATTTAAGCAATGTCGCGGCTTGTTTAGGCAGTTTAACCCCATAATGATCTAGCCTCCATAGCAGCGGAGCAATTGCCACATCCAGCATGGAGTACTCCTCACCCAACATATATTTCTGCTTGTCGAAAATAGAGGCGATCATCGTCAATCCAGTGGCAATGTCCGCACGAGCTCGATCAGCACTTTTCTGATCATTCTGTTCGAGCGTCTCTATATGACAAAACAGCTCTTTCTCGAAGCGATGCAACAGCAATCTGGCGCGGGCGCGCATGACTGGCTCCGCGGGCATAAGTTGCGGATGCGGGAAACGGTCATCAATATACTCATTGATTATGTTTGCCTCGTACAACACGAGATCCCGTTCAACCAGAATGGGGACTTTTCCATAAGGGCTGATCACAGCAAGATCTTCAGGAATATTGTTGGGATCAACATCTATTACCTGGAAATCCATATCCTTTTCGTGTAATACGATCCGGCAACGATGACTGAATGGACAGGTCGCTGTTGAATACAACGTCATCATAGATTTGTAAATATAGAGATTAAATAATCGTTTAGTACATTAACCCATATGGAAATCAGTGGATATCCCTCCAGTACTCTTTATAAAGCAAATAGGTCAAACCTAACATGCCGATTAGAAACAGGATCACCATGGTGCCAAGTTCCTTGCGATGGGCTGCATGGGGCTCACCGAGATAAACCATATAATTAACCAGATCGACAACAAAGTTGTCATATTCTGCTTTTGTCATCAGACCCGGCACAGCAATTTCCAGATTGCTCATCGCCGAACCAGAACTTCCTGATTTTTGATCAGCCTTCAGTACTTGCTGTCCTTGCAGCTGATGCAGAACATGCGGCATGGCCACTTTATCGAAGGTTAAATTGTTCCAACCACTATAAGTGGTGCTATCTCGATAAAAAGTTCTCAGGTAAGTGTATAACCAGTCAGCTCCCCTGGCACGCGCAATGACAGACAAATCCGGAGGCACGACTCCAAACCATTCTTCTGCCTCTTTTTTCTTCATGGCGCTTTCCATCAGTCCGCCAGTCTTTTGTCCGGTGTGGATCAATTGACCGCGAATATCATCCTCGCTCATCCCAATATCGCGATGACGATTGTAGCGCATGAAACTCGCGCCATGGCAGGTAAGACAATATTCCACAAAACTCTTGGCGCCACGCTGCAACGAAGCATGGTCGCTGGTATCAATGGGAGCCTTGTCCAATACCAGATCCGAGCCGCCAGAATGCGTGGCAAATGGGACTAACAGTGCAATAAATAATAAAATTTTCATCGTTCTCATTTCGTCACATTCTTTGGTTCTGGTTTAGTTTTATCTATTTTGCTATACCACGGCATGAGGAGGAAAAAGGCAAAATAAATGACGGTAAAAATTTGTGCCAACAATGTGTACAAAGGAGTCGGCGCCTTGGTACCCAGCCACCCTAGAACAAAAAAGCTGATCACGAACATTGTCAAAGCCGTTTTGAAATAAGGTCCTTTATAGCGGATTGATTTGACGGGGCTTCGATCCAACCATGGCAGGAAACAGAAGATAACAACCGCTGCCGCCATCAAGATCACGCCCCACAATTTAGCGTCAATCCAGAGGAAATTCACGGTGACTGCGCGCAACATGGAGTAATAAGGCGTGAAATACCAGACCGGCGCGATGTGATCAGGCGTTTGCAGTGTATTGGCAGGAATGAAATTATTATCCTCCAGGAAATAGCCACCCATCTCTGGCGCGAAGAAAATTATCCCGCAGAACACAATTAAAAACCCGACGACGCCAAAAATATCCTTGACTGTATAGTATGGATGAAACGGGATACCATCGACAGGGATACCGGTTTTGGGGTCTTTGTTGGCCTTGATTTCTATACCGTCCGGATTATTGGAACCCACCTCGTGCAGTGCAATGATATGCACGAAGACCAGCACAACGATCAATACAGGCAGTGTCACCACATGGTATGCGAAGAATCGGTTGAGCGCCGCATCCGACAACATAAAGTCGCCCAGGATCCAGTTCGACAGTGTTTCACCGATAAATGGAATCGCACCGAACATGCTCACAATCACCTGCGCACCCCAGTAGGACATCTGGCCCCAAGGCAGGATATAACCGGTAAAGGCCAAGCTCATGAGCACGAAGAAAATAGCCATACCGATCAACCAAAGCAGCTCGCGTGGTTTACGATAGGAACCATACATCATGCCACGGAACATATGCAGATAAACCACCACGAAGAACATGGAAGCACCAGTTGAATGCATGTATCTGATCAACCATCCAAAGTCTACATCGCGCATGATGTATTCAACTGATGCAAAAGCCATCCCAGCATCTGGCTTATAGTTCATGGTCAGAAAAATACCCGTCAACAACTGATTGACGAGTACTAACAACGCCAATGAGCCGAAGTAGTACCAGAAGTTGAAGTTTTTAGGTGCGTAATATTCCGATAAATGCGCTTTCCAGGTTGCCGTCAAAGGAAAACGTTCATCGATCCATCCCAATATTGAATTTTGCTGTTTGCTCATTTTATGCGGACTCTTTGCTTTCAGAACCGATCAAAAGCCGGCTATCACTTAAATAAGTATGAGGAGGCACCACTAGATTGGTAGGTGCTGGCACGGCCTTGTATACGCGTCCGGCAAGATCGAATTTCGACCCATGGCAAGGACAGAAGAAACCGCCCAACCAATCAGCGCCCAAATCAGCGGGTGCTATATCTTTTCTGTATACCGGAGAACAACCAAGATGTGTACATATCCCTTCAACCACCAGCACCTCGGGCTTGATCGAGCGCGCAGGATTTTGTGCGTAGTCTGGCTGCTGCTCGCGTTTGGAATCGGGATCGGCCAACTGGGCGTTTAATTTTTCCAGGTTCTGCAGCATTTCAGGAGTACGCTTGAGCACCCATACCACTCGACCACGCCATTCAACGGTCAACAACATGCCCGGTTCCAGCTTGCCGATATCAACTTCAACGGGTGCTCCGGCAGCTTTTGCACGTTCACTCGGCATCATGCTGCGCACGAATGGAGTTGCGATACCCACGCCAGCCACTGCCCCGGCAACCGAAGTGGTCACCAGTAAAAAGCGACGCCGCCCGCTCATTTTTCTATTATCACTGCTGTCTGTCATTTTCTAACAATTCCATATCATTAATATCCCACCAACCAGCAACAAAATTTTGCAAGCCAAAAATTTAATACCTAAAACGAGCCACCAGCCTATAAATGGCCCTTCTTGAAAAAGGGGCTATTCTATCATAAGCCTACGTTACGAGGTAACATTGATCATTCATCGATTATGCAAATATCTGTATGCAGCTCCCGCAAATGCATCGCTCTCTTTTTTAACTTCAATTTAGACGGCCATGGCATTGCTTGTATTTCTTGCCCGAACCGCATGGACAAGGATCATTTCTACCGACCTTGTCACTTTTACGCACGAATGGTTGGGGTTTGTTTTCAGCTTTCTCTAGCGACGCCTGCTGTTCACTGACTGTTTCATCCGCATAAGCAGCATGCTCATACTGTAGATTCTGCGGAGAAGGCGCTTCGGCCGCCGATTCGATTTGTTCTTCGCTTCGGATCTGAACTGTCATGAGAATCCTGGTCACTTCAACCTTGATTGCCTCCAGCATACCGGTGAACAACTCAAAAGCCTCGCGCTTGTATTCCTGTTTTGGATTCTTGTGCGCATAACCCCGCAAATGAATGCCTTGCCTCAAATGATCCAGTGCCGCCAAATGCTCGCGCCAATGGGTATCGAGGTTATGCAGCATGACCATTCGTTCGTATTGATGCATCAGCTGGGCACCGACCTGCTCGACTTTATCCAGGTAATAGGTATTCACGGTCGTGATGATGCGTTCACGCAGGTTTTCTTCATGCAGCTCGGGGTCTTTCTCCAGCCATTCATGAATGGGCAATTGCATGTGAAATTCACTGGCCAGCGCCTTTTCCAATCCCGCAATATCCCACTGCTCCTCTATGCTTTGCGGTGGCATATACAGACTGATCAATTGATCGATGACACTTTCCCGGATGGCGCCAATGGTTTCAGAAATATCATGCTCTGCTTCCAACAACTCGTTACGCTGTTGATAGATAACTTTACGCTGATCATTCGCCACATCGTCGAACTCCAGCAACTGTTTACGGATATCGAAGTTTCTGGCCTCGACCTTTCTTTGCGCGTTCTCTATGGCTCGCGTCACCCATGGATGCTCAATTGCTTCCCCCTCGGGCATATTCAGGCGCGTCATGATGCTGGCCACACGGTCCGAGGAAAAAATGCGCAAGAGCGAGTCTTCAAGAGACAGATAAAACCGGCTGGAACCAGGATCCCCCTGCCGTCCGGAACGTCCGCGTAATTGATTATCGATCCGGCGCGATTCGTGCCGTTCCGTCCCGATAATGTGCAACCCTCCGAATTTGATTACCTCATCATGCCGTACCTGCCAAGCCTTCTGGATATCTGCAATCCGCTTAGTCTTGGTCGCTTCATCGAGTGAATCATCCGCGCGGATACGATGGATTTCCGGTTCAGGATTGCCGCCTAGCACAATATCGGTCCCCCGCCCCGCCATGTTGGTGGCGATAGTAATCATTTTAGGCTGCCCGGCCTGGGTGATGATATCGGCCTCACGCTCATGCTGCTTGGCATTGAGTACTTGATGAGACAGGTTTTCTTTTTTTAATAACGCTGAAAGATATTCGTTATTCTCGATGGAAGTAGTGCCAACCAGAACGGGTTGTCCGCGTTCATAGCAATCTTTGATATCCGCCAATATCGCCTGATATTTTTCTGGCGCTGTCCGGAAAACCTGGTCCATACGATCCTCGCGCACCATTGGCCGGTGTGTCGGGATCACTACGGTTTCCAGGCCATAAATTTGCTGAAACTCGAAAGCTTCCGTATCAGCCGTACCGGTCATGCCCCCGAGTTTTTCGTACATGCGGAAATAATTCTGGAAAGTAATGGAAGCCAAGGTCTGATTCTCTTTCTGGATCGGGACATTTTCCTTGGCCTCGACTGCCTGATGCAAACCCTCCGACCAGCGACGCCCCGGCATCAACCGTCCCGTGAACTCATCCACGATGATCACTTCACCGTTTTGCACAACATAATGCTGGTCACGGTTATACAATGCGTTTGCGCGTAATGCGGCATTGAGATGATGAATTAGATTGATATTGACCGGATCGTACAAACTGGTTCCCGGCGCTAGCAGACCCGCCTCACCCAGCAATTTCTCAGCATGCTCGAATCCCGATTCGCTTATCAGAACTTGTTGCGATTTCTCATCCACGCTGTAGTCACCGGGGCTTTTCTCATCTTCCTGCCGCACCAGCTTGGGGATTAATTTGTTGATTTGCACATAGATTTCGGTATCGCCTTCGGCCACCCCGGAGATAATCAGCGGTGTCCGCGCTTCGTCGATCAAAATCGAATCTACCTCATCCACAATTGCAAAATTCAGCGGGCGCTGCACCCGTTCGCCTGCATGCCCGACCATGTTGTCGCGCAGATAATCGAAACCGTATTCGTTATTTGTGCCGTAGGTAATGTCTGCCGCATAGGCGGCATGCTTGGTATCATGCGGCATTTGTGAAGCAACCACGCCCACCGTCAGGCTGAGAAAGCGGTAAATCTGCCCCATCCATTCCGCATCGCGTTTAGCCAGATAATCGTTGACCGTTACAATATGCACCCCCTTCCCTGACAGCGCATTCAAATAGGTTGGCAGGGTCGCCATCAGTGTTTTGCCCTCACCGGTGCGCATTTCAGCGATCTTTCCTTCATGCAGCACCATACCGCCTATCAACTGCACATCAAAGTGACGCATCCCCAATACACGCTTACCTGCCTCACGCACCACTGCAAATGCTTCGGGCAATAACCGATCCAGCTCTTCTCCATTGGCAATACGCTGCTTGAATTCGTCGGTCTTACCGCTCAACTCGGCATCGGTTAACGGAGCGATGACAGATTCCAATTCATTGATGGCACGAACGGTTTGGAAATATTGTTTGATTAGCCGATCATTGCGACTGCCAAAAATTTTTTTCAGTAAGTTATTCAACATAGGAAATTAATTATTCAGTTCCATTCAATGATAAAGAGCAGGGATGTCTATAGATCCGGCAGCCAAATCTATCCGGTTTCATGATCAAGTCAAGGGATTATTGACAGTTGACGATGCCGCTCGGTTTAAAGAAGCCGGCAAAGATGGCAAGCTAACCAGGCATTTGAAGGAAGCGTGAAGGATTAAGCGGTACACCATTGTGTCTGATCTCGAAATGCAGATGAGGACCCGTGGATCGGCCTGTACTTCCAATTTCGGCAATTTTTTGCCCCTTAAGCACGAGCTGGCCAACGCTCACGTCACGCTTGGAAGCATGCGCATAGCGACTCACCAAGCCGTTGCCATGATCAATCTCGACCATGTTACCATAATCAGTATGATAAGCAGAATAGACGACTACGCCGCCGGCAGCAGCCTTGATCGGGGCACCAGGTTTGGCTGGGAAATCGACTCCTTCATGGAAGGTTTTTTTCCCGGTAAAAGGATCGATACGCGTGCCAAACGCTGATGACGTCCAATGGGCATCCAGCGGCATCGCGGTTGGCAGCATTTCCTGTTCAATTCGCTCATTGAGCAGCATGCTATCCAGTATTGTTAGCTTGTCTGAATGATCGTCCAGCAACTTGGCCAGCCCAAAAAACTGCTGGCTGAGTTCCTTAAATGAGACATCCTCTTGCCCGGATTCTAGCGATAGGCCGCCCTGTCCTGGCATATGATCAAAGGAGAGCTCATGAGAATCGATGCCGTACAAATCCACCAACCGCTTACCTAAAGCATTCAAACGCAACAGCTGCACTTGCATGTGCCCCAGTCTGGTCGCCATGTAATCCAGATTTCTGTTTACATAACTTTGCACACGCTGATTTTTCTCGAATTCTGGGTGCTGCAGAACGGCACGAAGCAGAGGATGATCGACTTTATCCGCCAGATTACCGACAAAACGATTGAGCCCAACCGCCAAAAGCACTACCATCATCAGGATTAAAATAGCACCCAATATTAAATGTATACGCGTTAGGGTCAGAGTTTTTGCCTGCCCCAACCGATCAGAAATGAGAATGATATTCATCTGTTTCTCCTTGGATTAATAGGCCATGTCTGCTCATAACTTAAGCAATTATCTCACTCTTCTCAGCAAGACTCCTGATTATGAACATATATTCATCAAGGCAAAGCAACTAATTGAGATACAAAAAGCCTTATTGAAGGCCATCCCCGCCCAGTTGCAAGAGCACTGTGCCGTAGGACGATACGCGGATGGATTGCTGCTGATTTATGTGAATAGCGGCGCGGTTGCAGCCAGGCTTCGAAACGCCCTGCCGTCAATTCACCAGCAAATGAACAAAGATGGATTTGACATTCATCATATCAAAATTTCCCTACAGCCAAGCATTCATCCCGGGAGCACAAGAAACCCGTCAAGAAAGCCACGTCTCAGTCGGGCAGCGGCCGACCATCTCAATCAATTCACGGCAAATTTACCGCCCCAATCACCACTCAAATCTTCCCTGGAGCTGTTACTGGCACCGAGCAAAAGTACCACATAACCCGCCCTACCGATCACGCTGCCATTTCAATTTTTTTCCATATTTCTGATGAAGGTATTGGCCTCCTCAATCGATTTTTCCATCGAAGCGATCAGTGATGAAACATCCGACTGCAACACGCCCAGTTCATTTTTCAGGGAAGTGATCGCCTGCGCGTTGAGATTATGCTTGAGATACATGACTTGATCATTAAAAACGGTCAGAACTGGCTGTATCCTGGCTTCTGCATTTTTCATGGCGGAAATGAGTTGCTTATAATGCGTTCTGGTTGCATCGAGTTTGCTCTGACTGCTTTGTTTGAGCGTCGCGCTTGAATACTGCGCAATCTCCTGCTCCCATTCCTTGAACAACGCTGCAGAGACATCCTCTATGTCCACAATTCGGGTTCTGACCTCTCTGGCCTTGCTTGCACTGGCTTCATATTCACGATTCAATTTCTTGTAAAGGCTTTCGAGATCGCCCCCTTTGTAGTTCGTGACCACCGTGAATTGCTCAAGAGCAGATTTAAACTGTTCCTTGGTCGCTTCCTGCGTATCGCGCGCTTTCTCGACCCGATAAACCAATACATCGCGCTTGGGTATGCCGATTTTCTCAAGCCCGCTGTAATACATGCTAGAGCAGGCTGCCAGTAGAATCACCAGAAAAAGTATACCAATGTGTTTCAAATTATTCATGGTTGTCATCACTTGATTAATACCCTATTGAAGAAACCGCTTGATACCGGCTATGCTTACCGCACTACCCCACGTCGCAGCAGCTGCCATAAAACCTTATATCCCCACAGCACCGGATGACGTCTCAACATGGGTGTAATTTCCACCTTAACACCCGTATGACGCTCTATTTTCCAGGCGGCGTAATCCAGACAATCCCGGAATGTGAGGGTTGCTTTACTCAAACGCAGGATCGACAGGAGTCTTCCTTGCCAGCGTCTGAGGCGCCAATGAATACGGGCACGCCTTCTCTGATAAGCCGTCGATTGGATCCGATAATACCCATCGTCCTGCTGCACGATCAAAGACTGATCCAAGGCAGGCAAGGCAGCCACCGTCAGGCGCTGATAAACTGGCAGGTTGAGCGTGACCAGATGATGTGCCCGCGTCCCACTCTCTGCGCGCAACTCTGCAGCATAAGTCAGCATCAATCCGGAAACCCAGATTTTTTCAACATCGGCACGCCCTGGCTCAAGTCCTACCATTGTCGATTCGAGAAACTTAAGCACAGCCCTTGCTTCGGCCATGTAAATACGCTGGCGTATCTGCTCGTTGCGCACATCGAGCAACCTTGTCGGCTGGGCAAACCGCGCCCAAATATAAGGATGAAACCAAGACTGTGCACCCCGTTCAAAATCCGCAGTTGAAATGACAGCATATTTGGCACGGAGTGTAGCGGCCTGATTCGGTGCTTCCAGATAAAACACATTGGGTGGCAACCAGCGATTCAAGTAACGCAGGTAATTTTGCGGATAGGCATGACGGTAATCATCCACCAGCACATAAAAATCGGCAACGCCTTCACCCGGGTTGGTTGCATGCAGGCAGGATCCATACATGATAATCGCATCCAGCGCCTCGCCAAAATGCTGCCTGAGTGCAGCCACCAGAATTGTGAATTCTGGTGGCGTCGACTGAATACTCTGGGTGGCGATGACCCGTGTCAGTTGTTCTGGTACTTCCTGGGATTTGTGAGTATCTGGCATGACCGGCTCCAAACTCTTATAAAACGCGAAACAGGAGCGGACCGTCGGCAGAAATCCGCAAGGGGCCCTGCTGACTTGAGGCATGGAATAATTCGCCATCGACGATATATTCATCGTCCAGCCATATTTCCAGACTGTGCGTGTTATAGCTTTCGTAGCCGTCTGCTTTTTTTAAACCGTGGCCACGTCCTACTATGAGCAACCAGATACGGGTCCAGAAGTTCTTGCTGTTTTGTCTGACGAAAGTCGTATGCAGCGGCGCGGATTCACGGCCCCAGTATGGGCGAATGCCAAGCAACAAGCGCTCAAGTGCGCTCACCAATGCAAATGTATAAGTTTCCACCTGCATGGTCCCCTTCCCATTTGCCCTGGAAATTTGAACCGGTGCCCATTCGGCTTGTGGGCGCCCGAGAAAAGTGCCAATCACTGAGCGCAATACGATGATGATGGTAAAAATATTGCCAGTCATCCCCAGTTGCTTGACTTGGCTCTGCGAGAATCTGACACCACGCGCAATCAGGCCAAGACCGAATAGCATGCCATACACGTTTTTCACACCCGCCTGCTCGATCCGGAGCACTGGCCGGCTGACCAATGTCGGCTGGCTGGATTGGTGCAAGCTTTGCTTGACCTGGGTTAACACTTGTTCAGGTTTACCATGCATGCCCAAATCGAGCGCAATCATGTTGGTGGTGCCACCGGGCACGATTGTCAGCAGTGGCCACTTCTCAACTGACCGTTGGGCAAATAGGCAATTAATCACACCTTGCAGCGTTCCATCTCCGCCAATAATGATCAACCATTCGATATCCTCTGCCAGCAGCTGGCTGACAGCCTGATCAAATTCAGACAGATCTTTTGCTTCGATCTGCGTGATTCCGGTCATCTCTGCCAGCACACGCCGAATATCAGGGTCGCGTTTACGAAATTGGCCGCCCAGCGGATTATAAATCAAGCCTGCTCGCATGCTGGCTGGCTGATGGCTAGTTACTGATTGTGGGTTTGTCATATTGTTGGGCAAGCGGGATACGCGTGAAGACCTTGACTGCCAATTGCTGTCTGTCTCGAACAGGGTCGATATATTCCATCCATGAGTGCAGGATCCCATGCTGAGAACGGTGATAACAAGCAATACTCAAACGGAACAAGAGGAATGCGGTAGACAAAAGATGCCAGCCTACTACCAGCACAAATCCGGTTTCCGGTTGGCCAATCGCCCAACTGGCAGTCAACAAGATTAAATTTGGATTGCGCCTGGCCGTGATCAACCGGTGAAAGGAATCTAATTTACGCCAAATAAAAATATCGAAAGGTGCCAGCCACAATTGGAAGGCGCCCTCGCATAAGCGCCCACCAATATAGCCGAGGAACATCAGCCATACCAGCAACTCAAGATTGGGCAGAGGGGTAGCCGTCCCACCCAGCCCGATTCCCCATGCGAGATACCACAACGGCGGGTGAATGATATCCAGACCATGATCGAGCACATCGCCGATTTTGCTCGAAGTTAATGTCACGCGCGCAAGCTTGCCATCGACAGTATCCAGGAAGGTCATGCCCCAACCCATAATCAGACCGATGGCAAAATACCCATACCAGAATGCTACGCCGGCCCACAATGCCAGTAACAGGCTGAGCAATGTCACGTGATTGGGCTTCAGGCCCAGGCGCACGCAAAGCTGTGTCACCCAGAATGCTGGCGTTGGCCACAGCCATTTGGTCACTAAATCAGTAACCCCCTTATAGGAAGCAGCGAATAGTTCGGATTCCAGCGCTTTACGATTGGAACGGTCAATCGGCAATACATAAGGCGAATCTTTCTTTTTCAGGTTCTGCTGCACGCCGATTTGCAGGCTCTCTAGCGTGTAGCGTTTAAGATGGACAGGCAGGGAAAGGCTTTCATTCAATACTTCACGCATCGCTTGCGCATGCTTGCCTGTCGTCAAAATAGCGACAGGCGTATGCGCCGGGCTTAGCAAAACCATATTTTCATGCAATGTCAGCAAAGCCTCGATCACTCTGGCATCGAACAAATAGTCGGCCCGCAGCAATAATACATTCGCGTCATCAGGCAGCGCTGATAAATCGTCAAGCAGGCTGACTGTCTTGAACCCTGCTAGCATGCGCTGCAAACGCTTGCGTCCACTCAGACCCCAAAGGCTTATCTCACTGTCGCCGACAATATCGGCAAAAAGCGCTGTTTGCATATAATTATTTGAATATTCAATCAAAAAGTAGAAATATCACTTTCTTGCATAATGTTTCTGCTAAAAAATCAGGAAACTCGACGCAATAACCAGTATGCCGCGACAACAACCAGAGTCAGTCCCGGCGTAATGGAAACCATGATTGGGTTCAATTGTAGTAGCAATCCAACATTCGCGATAATCTGATCAAGCAGGTAAATCCCAATTCCCATCAGGGCAGCCACCACCAACTTGCTGCCGAGTCCTTCGCGCGCAGAACCAAATATGAAAGGGACCGCAATCAGAATCATTGCTGCAGTCATAATGGCGCCACCGATCTTGCGCCACAGGGCCATTCGATAGGCATCAGCTTTCTGGCCGGTTTCTTCCAAGAATGCTGCATGGCGTACCAATTCAGAGGGAGTGAGGCTTTCCGGGGGCTTGGTCAGCGTCGCAATATCCTCCGGACCGAGGAAGGATTGCCAACTCATGCGACTGGCATGCCTGGCGGTGATACTATTCGGGGCAAATGTGCGGACAATGACACCACGCAATATCCATACCCCCTCTTCTGTAATATCCGCATACTGTGCATAAGCATGGGCGGTCAGCAGTCCTTGCTGATTAAAATGCATAATTTCAATATCTACCGCTTGATTCTCATGGAGCATTTCACCGATGCGCAGAATGTTTTGCGCATCACGTGTCCAGATACCCAACCCCCTTCCCAACTCCGCACTTTGCTCCAAGGCGGCTGCGCGCAATGCTATCGCTTTTTGCTGAAACTGCGGTGCCACGAAATACTCCAGGCCGGCTATCAGAATAATGAGCGACAATCCAACACCTACCGGCGGCAAGCTTATCGCAAATGGTGAAAGGCCGGCGACACGCATGGCCACCAATTCGAGATTGACTGCCAAGGCACCCAGCGCACCGACTGTTCCCAGCAGCGCAATAAATGGCGCAATCTGAATGAATCTGCGGGGAATCAGCATCACCGTATACAGGAATGCATCCCTGATCGTATAACTCCCCTTACCTACGTCGTCGAGCTGATCCAAAAGATCAAAGAAACTGAATAGCGGCAACAATATGGCGCTAGCAACAACCATGCCCATGAAAACTTGCCAAGCAATATAGCGATGACAAACTTTCACCGGTTTTTCACTGAAAACTTAAGTTTAAAATTCGAAAGACGCACGATAACGATTACAAAAAGCAGTCCATAGAGCCACCAGACTCCTGGCATGGCGGCCACGACACCTTGCTCCAGCCAGGTCTTGGCCAATCCGCTCAGGTTATAGTAAACAGCAAACAACAACGCTGCAGCGATAAAAGTCCGATCGCTCTTGTCCTTCCGAGGCACAGAACGAGTAAAAGAAACAGCGATCAGCGCCAGTAAAACAGTTGCAACCGGCCGCGACAGCCGCCACTGCAATTCGGCGATTTCACGCGGCAGATCGGAATCCCAGAGTGCCCGAGTAGAAGCCGCTTTGCGCCGATAGTTCAAGACCTGATCACTTTCATCGAAATAAGTCATTTTTTCGAACTGCACCATGCTGTCCTTGGTAGCCGCATACTCGAGACGGTAGATTTGCCCATCAAATAATTCGATACGGGGATGTTGCTCCAAGGTCACCGGGCGCTGATAGCCTTCGTTGGCCACAATAATTTCTCTGTTCTCTGCGGTCCTGATATAGTGAAAAATGCCCTCCATGCGTTTTTCTGCATCGTCTTTATCGCGCACCAGAACGATTCGGCCGCTTTTCTCGCTTCCATAAAAACGTCCAGGCTGGAAGCGGTTGACATTCAGCTCTGCCTCGGCCTGTGCATCCATGACATAGCTCTCCGCATAGGCCCACGGACGGGCGTATATCGAAAGCATGCCGCTCAATATGGCAACGGGCAGCGCAACCAGGAATACTGTATAGGCAATTCGGTTATCGCTATACCCCACTGATCGCAGCACATTGATTTCCTGGTCCCGATTCATTCTGCTCAAGCCATGAATCACCGCCACATAAAAAGCAATGGGAACCAGCACCTCGAGCGCAATAATGGTTTTGAGACCCACCAGCTTGAACATTGCCGCTGTTCCCAGGATCTCGCTCACCGCTCCGGTTAGAAAGCGTGCAACGCTGAAGCTTACAAAGAGGCCGATAAGAATAACGGTCACCACCAGAAACGGAAGCAATAGCTCGCGCGCGATGTATCTTTCAATGATCCCCATAAGCAAAAAAATGCACTCTATGGCAGAGCGCGAGATGATGAAACGGGTTGAGTAAGCAGTGCTTCCACAAGTGCCAAGTCATTGGCCTTGTCCACATCAATGCCTGCCTCGGGGAAAGGCAAAATGACTGGCTGTAACCGGACATTTGTTTTGTTGGAAATACTCTCCAGAGCCCGGCTGAGTGTCAAATTTCCAAGCAAATAGGCCCATACCGCTTGCCAGCCCAGTATTTGCCCAACCAACCGCCAGGGACGTTTACGGAAGGCTTCTGCTTGTTGCCAGAAGGCGACCAGGTTGCGGCCATGTGGATTGAAGGTAAATAAATTGCACCCGCAGAAATTTCCATCGCTCAAACGGACTACGGTTCGCTTGTTGCCGGGAAACTTGCTTACTATGGTTTCGTGCCGTATCACGCCGACTGTCGCATCACACGCCAATTCGCTGGAAGCCTGCAAGAAATACTCGACAATTTCAGGCGTGAGCAGCGCATGATCGGCTGTCGTCAAAAGAATGCGCGCATTCGGATCTATTTGCGCAATGCCCTGGGCGGCACTGAGACTGGGTGAATTCAGGTTTTCGATCCAGCCCACTCGCCCATCCTCGATCCGCTCTGCTAACTCGCGGCATTCGGGCAACAATGCTGCGGGCGGACCACATAACAGAGTGGTTTGTATGCGCGCGCATCCTGCCAGAGCATCGAGCACACGCAAGATCATCGGTCTGCCGCAAATAGGGGCAAAAGCCTTGCAGGCCGTGCCTGCATGCTCGGCTACCGGATCGTACCCAGCCCGGTCTGCTGCCAGAACGACAGCGACATACTGTGCCTTATTGCTCATCACGGATCACAAACATTTTATTTTTTTGCTAGAAATCACCAATCCGCCTGTTTACGCCAATGTTTTCTCATATATACGGTAGCGTTTGTACGCTCTGCTGCCGATTTTTTCTAAAATAGCACGCATGGGCTGATTATCCTCGAGTATCCAGGACAGCTCGACACCCCGAATACCGCGTGCCAAACCTACCTGTCTGGGAGCATCAATAACCGAGAAAGCCAGCATCATGCCAAGTGGGGTGTTATGAAACCGCTTGCGCACGCCCATCAATGGCACGCGCGCGGTCGGAATCGAATGGGATTTTAATTGTTTGACAAGTTGCAGCCAGCCAAAAGGAAACAATTTGCCATTCAGGCCGGGCAGTATTTCATTCAAATTGGGCAATACCGCCATAAATGCTGCGGGCACGCCGTCCACCTCTGCAATCTGGATAAATTCATCTGGAACCAGCCAGCGCAACGCATTACCCAGTTCAGCAAATTCATCCTTGGTAAATGGCACGAACCCCCAGTTCTCAGACCAGGCATCATTAAAAATATCGCGCAAGAGTTCGATTTCATCGCCAAACCTGTCCCGATGCAGGGTTCTGACCTGAATTCGATCGCGGTATTTTTGTGCCATGGTCCGCATCAGACGAGGTGTTTCGAAATCGGCCTCAATCCAGTAGGCCAACAAATCTTTGCTCGGCCGATAACCATATTGTTCCAACAAGCGCATATACCACCTGGGGGAATGAGGCATCATGAAAACCGGTGGTGTCTCGAAGCCCTCCACCAATATGCCGCACTCTTGATTGATGGAAAAATTGAAAGGCCCACTCACACGTTTAGTCCCTCGTGCGGACAACCAGTTCTCGGCTGCTTGCATCAATCCAACAAAGACCTGTTCGTCATCGATGCATTCCAGCAGGCCAAAGTGTCCAGTATCTGGGCCGTGGTACTGGTGATGTAATCTATCGATTTGAGCACTGATCCGGCCAACAGGCTGGTCATTTTGATAGGCAATCCAGGCTTGCCATTGCGCATGCTTGAAATAGGGATTGAATCTGGAAAAATGCAGCCGTCTTTCTAAACGCAGGGGAGGCACCCAGTGAGGATCTGCCGCATATACATGCCACGGCACCTCGACAAAGGTACCGGTATCACGGAAAGATGAGACCGGGCGAATACAAATCGAATCCCCTGTTTGCTGAATTGGTCGAAATGTCATGCTTTGAGAAAGCAGTTCTGCTTGCGCAGGCCCGAAAAAATAGCGCAGGATGCGATCTCACAGCCCCGTTCTCTCCTCAACCAGGCATGCCCAGCAATCCGCATTATGCTGCTTGGCAGGCAAACACCTTATTATTTGAATTGTTTGGTATAGGCCAAAAGATCGGACACCAGCTGTTGAAATATCAGCTGCTGTTGCTGACGTTGCTGTTGCAACAACTGTTGCTGCGCCTCCTCTGTGATCGTGCCCTGGGGAGATTCTTGATGACTATCAGCTTCCTCAAGCCCGCCTGTACGGGATAATTCATAAAATTTATTCCACACGATATTGTAATCACGCAATTGATCTTGCGGGATGAAGCCTCGCAGGTTATCGAAGGCATCGCGCATGATGGGCAAACGAGGTTGCATAAAGGCGACGAAATCATCCGGCCAGCGTGTAGCAATCGGATACAAACCAGTCAATTCTTCCAGAAAAACCGAATCATAGTACTCAACGGCATCTGCCCGGCGTCTGCGATTGACGATTTCGACCACCAAAGCGACCACTATGACAAAACCGAGTAATGTCAGAGGCCAATCCGGCACTTCCCGAAAATAAAGTGTTATTTGCTCAATAATATTTTCCAAAATCTTTTCGTCCTTCCAGCAAAGCAGCAAAGTGAACAACGTGCAAATTGACCATTTGCACGTCCGCTAATCAAGCAGTTCGATATTGCCACAGGTCGGTATCCGTAGCAATGCCTACCCGCTCTTGATTGCAATCAGCCCGACACAGCGATCCAAGTGCATCATCGGCAACCCAGAAAACTTTCCGCTGCCAGAACTTGATAACAAATAAAATTATGTCATATTCTTGAACAAAAACTGACCGTCAGTCTGGCATGCCTCATGGTCTGCCTTATAAACACTGACAGGGTAACCAAGAACTTCAATCACTGCAGCTTTTACAAACGGAGCAATCAATGAATACTGTCTTGATAACAGGCGCCAATCGCGGTATCGGGCTTGAATTTGCCACGCAATATGCACAAGATGGTTGGCAGGTCATCGCATGCTGCCGCCAGCCTGAGCGTGCAACAGAACTCAAGCAACTGGCTGATCAATACAGAACAAGCTTTCTTGTTTTTCAACTTGACGTAAAAGCGCTGGACCAAATCGAACAGTTATCAAAAAAACTCAGCGAGACCGCCATTGATCTGCTGATAAACAATGCCGGCACCTATCCCCCTGCTTCGCACGGTGAATTGGGCCATATCGACTACAGTGACTGGCTGGAAGCATTCAAGGTCAATACACTCGCGCCATTAAAAATGGCCGAGGCTTTTGTTGAACAAATCAGCCGCAGTCGATTGAAAACCATCGCGATTCTGACCAGCAAAATGGGCAGTATTGCCGATAATCAGCGTGGGGGCAGCTATATTTACCGGTCAAGCAAAGCGGCGGTCAACATGATTGCCAAAAGCCTCGCAATTGATTTGCAGCCTCGCAGGATTGTATCGGTATTGTTACATCCTGGCTGGGTGCAGACTGATATGGGTGGGTCAGGCGCCTTGATCTCAGCTGAACAAAGCGTTACCGGCATGAGAAAGGTGTTGAGCCAA
The DNA here is from genome assembly GCF_050584665.1 of Nitrosomonas sp. ANs5. Taxonomy (NCBI): domain Bacteria; kingdom Pseudomonadati; phylum Pseudomonadota; class Betaproteobacteria; order Nitrosomonadales; family Nitrosomonadaceae; genus Nitrosomonas; species Nitrosomonas sp. ANs5. The sequence continues at coordinate 18,881 of NZ_JBEUDO010000018.1, read as the reverse complement.
ATCACCCAGGCCGATTCAGGCAAATTCTTCGCTTACGATGGACAAGCTATTCCTTGGTAAGTCTGTGCTGGTCAAGCGCCCATTCCACATGTTCGCGCACCAATGGAGAGGGATCATGCCGCCGCGCCTGCAGCGCCTCGATCACTGCGGGCGATGAGGGTGCATTGCCCAGGCCCACGGCCAGATTGCGCAACCATTGCTCATAGCCTATCCGCCTGATGGGACTGCCAGCAAGCCTGGCCTCAAATGTTTCCTTGTCCCAGGCGAATAATTCAATCATTGAAACATTATCCAGCCCGTGACGTACAGCAAAATCCGCTTCCTGAGTAAATTGAGAAAATTTATTCCACGGGCAGACCAGCTGACAATCATCACAACCGTATACGCGATTACCAATCAATGCGCGTAAGTCTTCCGGGATGCTGCCTTTCAGCTCGATAGTCAAATAGGAAATACAGCGCCGCGCATCCAAGCGGTAAGGTGCGACTATCGCCTGGGTGGGACAGATATCCAGGCAGCGCGTGCAGCTGCCGCAATAGCTCGCGACCGAATCATCCACTGTTAATGGCAAATCAGTATAGAGTTCGCCCAGAAAGAAAAACGACCCAGCATCACGGCTCAATAACAAAGTATGCTTACCGCGCCATCCGAGACCGGACCGGCTGGCCCACTCCACTTCCATGACCGGCGCGCTGTCGCTGAACGCACGATAGCCGAATTCCCCGACTTGTTCGGTTATTTTTTCCGCCAATTTTTGAAGTCGTGCGCGCAATACTTTATGATAATCACGACCCAGGGCATAACGAGAAATGAATGCACGGCTCCCGTCCTGCAGCACATCCCAACTATCTTTCACATTGGCTGGCTTGTTATTCATGCGCACGGAGATGATTCGCAACGCGCCAGGCACTAGTTCTGACGGCCGAGTACGTTTTGTCCCATGTTTTGCCATATAATCCATCTCACCGTGAAACTGGCTCTCCAGCCATTCGGATAACCCGGCTTCGACAGCTGCCATATCAGCGTGCGCATCGCTGATGCGTATCTCCTGGAATCCAAGCTGCCGGCCCCAGAGCTTTATTTGCTCCGATAACCAACGCCAGTCTTTGTCTTTATCTTTATCAACAGGGTTTATGTTTTGCATAACAATCATCATACCGGAAGTACTGCCAGCGCATCATGCACAGTGCACCTAGCCGATGAAGCAGCGACGCTGCTGTTGGGCGAACAACTGGCAACCATTCTACATCCTGGCCTTACCATCTTTCTGTACGGCGAACTGGGCGCAGGCAAAACCACGCTGGCACGAGGCATTCTGCGTGGATTCGGTCATCAGGGGAAAGTAAGAAGCCCGACCTATAATTTGGTTGAAATCTATAAATTTTCTAGGTTATACTTGTATCACTTTGATTTTTATAGACTGAATGATCCGGCAGAATGGGAGGAAGCGGGCTTCAGAGAATATTTCAATCAAGCTTCAATTTGCCTGATCGAATGGCCAGAAAAAGCTGCAGATGTTTTGCGTACGGCTGATCTAAAAATAACCCTCACATATTCCGGAACCGGAAGAATCGTTAAAATTGATGCAGAAACGGAGGCAGGAAAACAATGCTTAGCACACTGGCAAAGCCTGAGACTTCGCTGAACCGACTCGATCGCGCCCTTCTTCCCGTATGCCAGATTTTATTTCTGCTGCTCATTTCACTACTGTTGCTGGTTCTATCGAGCAAGGATCTTGCAGCCAACACGCAAATCAAGGCAGCCCGTTACTGGGCCGGTCCCGAACGCACCCGGCTCACACTCGAATCAAGTGCGCCGATCAAGTACACCCTCAGCATACTCGACTCTCCCAAAAGAGTAGTCATGGACATGGAGAATGTTTCGCTCCCCGAGGTGCTGGAAAGCTTGTCCTCCAAGCTCAAATCGCGTGATCCCCTGGTCAGCACCTTGCGCGTAGGCCGCTTCACCCCCAACATCGTCAGGCTCGTTATGGAGCTAAAAACCGATGTCGTGCCAAAAGCTTTTCTGCTGGCGCCCATGGACCGGTTCGCGCATCGTCTGGTGCTCGACATGCATCCATCCGAATCGGCTCATCATTCGCATGACCACCAGCCCGACCCGCTCATGGCGTTGCTACAAGGCCATGACCAAGCCACGGCAGCAACAGCAAAAGATAGCCAGGCGCCAAATCTTATCCTGACAGCCACTCGCCGCAAACCTGGCAGGCAAAAAACCATCATCGTTGCAATCGATGCTGGCCATGGCGGCAAGGATCCCGGTGCAATCGGTTCAAGAGGCACCATGGAAAAAGATGTGACGCTATCCATAGCCAAGAAACTCAAAACCAGACTGGACAAAGAGCCAAATATGCGTGCCATCCTCACCCGGGATGGAGACCACTTCTTGTCGCTCGCCGCCCGCCGCCACAAGGCAAGGCAAGCAAACGCAGATCTATTCGTATCCATTCATGCCGACGCTGCGCCCCGCAAAGAAGCACATGGCTCGTCTGTCTACGCACTCTCTGAGCATGGCGCAACCTCCACAACCGCCAGCTGGCTAGCAAAAAGAGAAAATGAGGCTGACCTGATCGGTGGGATCAAGCTAGACGACAAAGACCGGTATTTGAAACAGACGCTAATTGATTTATCGATGAACGCCACCATTAATGACAGCATCCGACTCGCCAGCAGCGTATTGAACGAGATCGGGGCGATCAATCACCTGCATAAAAAGAACGTCGAACAGGCTGGTTTCGCCGTGCTCAAATCTCCCGACATTCCATCTATCCTGGTTGAAACTGCCTTCATAAGCAATCAAACCGAAGAAGCCAGACTCGGCAGCGATGCTTATCAGAACAAATTGGCAGATGCAATTCATACAGGGCTTAAGCGCCACTTCGCCAACAAATCCTGGCAAACACGCACGGATCTCGCTGACAAAAGATAGGCGTTCTCAACCCGCTATTTCAGAATGAGATACTTTTTTTACGGATAAAACAATTCCAGCCGGTATCCCATAGCGTTAAGTGTTCCGGTATCGAGGAAGTGCTGAATGACAATTTCACTCTCTGCCGCAAACCCCATATCGCCAGTACCTGGATCAAGATAGTCCTTTGCCGTCAGCACACGACTCGCCAGTGGTTGCTCATCTTTATCGGTCAACGTCAGCAACAGCGCTGGAAATGCCTGGGGAAACGGGGCATGGTTACGGATAACTGCCTGCAGTATCACCACTTCCGGGCGATAGGAAGGATTCACACGTAAATCAGATGATTCCAGACTCAACAATGCTAGGTGGCGTGGAAAATCGATCTGGCATCTTATTAACGCACAATAATTTTCAAGCAGTGGACGCGTAGCGGGCAGGCTTATGGCAATCTCGGTACGAAATCCATGCATCAATTGTCCCAGCAGCAATAGCGATAAAAGCAGATTGGCCAGCGGCCAGGAACGGGAAACCTTACCTGTCTGTTTCCGTTCAAACAGCTCAAAAGCATCCTGACTCGCAACAGCCGGACCCGGCGGGTCCGAATTCATCTCGCTTGATCGTGCGTCAGGCGAAACCAGCGCTTCTGGCACCACTACAAGCGAATGGAAACCATTAAATTGCCGGGTGCACTGTCCGCAACATACTTCACCGTCGAGTGCCTGCAATTGTGCGACCGTCAAACGGTATACCGATTGACAGCCAGGACAGCGTGCGACCAGTGTCATGCCGGACAAACTGCCCGCTTCTTGCCTGTTAATAATACCCAGCCTTGCTCGCTTGCACTGATTTGCATACTGAACCAGGGCGCATAGGCTTGTAACACTTCATCGGCTTGCGCTTCCAATATACCCGACAGCGCAATGCGGCCACCAGGCTGCAAAGCATGCGTCAATATGGGCGCCAATACGATGAGGGGATTTGCCAGAATATTGGCGACAACAACGGTAATGGGAAACTGCCCGGCATCCGCCTCGCTATCGCCTGACAGCGAAAATTCGGTACTAAACAGGAGCCTGTCTGGATCACAATTATTCATTCGGGCATTAGCCAGACTGGCCGCTATGGCATTAGGATCGATATCTATACCAATAACCTCGCCCGCGCCCAGCTTGAGTGCCGCAATCGCCAGAATTCCCGAACCGCAACCATAATCCAGCACCTTCTCCCCTGCTTGCAAGTTGGCATCCAGCCAGGCCAGACATAGTCTGGTCGTGGGATGGCTGCCGGTGCCGAAAGCCAGGCCGGGATCCAAGCGCAAGTTGATTGCAGCCGGATCAGGCAACTCGTGCCACGAGGGTACGACCCATAATCGCTGCGAAACCTGAATGGGCTCAAATTGCGATTGGGTCAATCTCACCCAGTCTTGTTCCTTGACCGGAGTCAAATTGTATGGCGGCTGGACAGCTAACTCAGCCACTTCCACCACTGCCTGCATGATTGCACTGATATCGCAATTTTCTTCCAGCAAAGCAGTCATTTCCGCCTGCTCCCAGACTTTCATTGGAGGCGCACCAGGTTCGCCAAATAATGGCTGCTCTTGATCGGTTCCCTCACCCGCATCATGCACGTCGACCGACAGCGCACCCAGCGCCAACAATCGATCGCTTACGAGATCGACATGGACAGACTCGATCCTAAAAGTCAGTGACAACCAGGACATAACCGATCTATGCGTGGTGAATATATGCCAGTCATTCCGCCGCCCTGCATTAACTAATTTTTCTTGTTATACAATGCAAGTTTGTTTTCAAGATAATGAATGGAAACGGCATCACACAGAAAATTACTATCTGATAACAGATCAAGATGCAGGGGAATGTTGGTTTTGATCCCCTCGATGATCATTTCCGATAAAGCGATACGCATCCGTGCGATGGCGAGCTCCCGATCATCACCATAGGCAATGATCTTGCCGATCATGGAATCATAATACGGCGGCACCCGATAATTATGATAGATATGTGAGTCGACCCGTATCCCCGGCCCCCCTGGCGCGTGGTATTGCGTGATACGTCCTGCCGAGGGTGTCAATTTATAAGGTTCTTCGGCATTGATCCGGCATTCAATGGCGTGCCCCTTGAAAATGATATCTTTTTGCCGCAAAGATAATTTCTCTCCCGCGGCCACGCGGATTTGCGCCTGTACCAGATCTACCCCTGTCACAGCCTCTGTCACCGGATGTTCAACCTGTAAACGGGTATTCATCTCGATGAAATAAAACTCATTGTTTTCGTAGAGAAACTCAAACGTGCCGACCCCGCGATAATTGATGCGGCTGCAGGCTTCTGCACAACGTTCACCGATCTTGTCGCGTAACCGCGGTGGAATCCCCCGCGCCGGGGCCTCCTCAATAATTTTCTGGTGACGACGTTGCATAGAGCAGTCCCGCTCACCCAAATGCACCACATTGCCGTATTCGTCGGCCAGCACCTGAAACTCGATATGTCGAGGGTTCTCCAGATACTTTTCGGCATAGACCATTGGATTTCCAAATGCTGCCTGCGCTTCGTTGCGTGTGGTAATCACCGCGTTGGAAAGCGCCGCCTCAGTATGCACCACGCGCATGCCACGTCCGCCCCCACCGCCGGCGGCCTTGATAATCACTGGATAACCAATACCTTTCACAATCCGTTTCACTTCATCCAGAGACTCGGGCAAGGCACCGTCCGAGCCGGGCACACATGGCACGCCTGCCTGCCGCATAGCGTGTTTGGCACTGACTTTATCCCCCATCAGACGGATGGTCTCCGGACGTGGTCCAATAAAGAAAAAGCCACTTTTTTCCACCCTTTCAGCAAAATCTGCATTTTCGGACAGAAAACCATAACCAGGATGGATGGCTTCAGCATCGGTAACTTCAGCCGCACTAATGATGGCCGGAATATTCAGATAGCTCTGGGCGGAAGCTGCCGGACCAATGCAAACTGATTCGTCAGCCAGTTTGACATATTTGGCTTCTGCATCGGCCTCGGAGTAAACAGCTACGGTTTTGATGCCCATGGCACGGCATGCCCGCTGGATGCGCAACGCGATTTCACCGCGATTCGCGATCAGTAATTTTTCAAACATAGTCAAAGCGTTGGAAATCTGGCTTGAATGAATGGCTTAAAAGCCGGGAGGTAACGATGTGGTTGTTTATTCAATGACAAACAAGGGTTCGCCATATTCAACTGGCTGGCCATTTTCGGGCAGAATGGCTTTAATTTTGCCATCACGATCTGCCTCGATTTCGTTGAGCAGCTTCATGGCCTCGATAATACATAAAGTCTCTCCCGTTTTGACAAACTGCCCGATCTCGACAAATGGTTTGGCACCGGGTGCGGAAGCGCGATAGAAAGTACCAACCATGGGAGATTTGACAACATGCCCCTCAGGCAAGGCAGAACTGCCGGAAACATCAGCCTCATTATCAGATGCAGCTGCCGGGCGTTCCGTCACAGCAGAACTGTATTGCGGGACAACGGCAGAAGCTGACTGCATCAGTGTCACAGATTTACTGATACGAACTTTTTCTTCGCCCTCAGTAATTTCTAATTCGGTAATATTATATTCTTCTACTAGTTCGATTAATTTCTTGAGTTTTCTTAGATCCATCTTTTCCTCCCGGGAATATCCCGTCCACGCATAACCTCAATGACTATCGAGGCTTGTTGTTTTCCCATTCTGTTGTCCAGTCGCCAGACCTGCCCATATTCCAAACAATTAATTGATAGAATCGGTCCTAGGAGGCTTCCGAGAATAGACTGATCTACTGCGGACGAGCCTGATTGGCCGGATTTTTCGATCCTTTTCGTTAAATAGAACGACTATTCGCCTCAAATGATCGAAAAATCCAACTCAACCAGCCGCGCCCTCGCTACGATCGCTATTCTCGGACAGCCTCCTAGGGCTTTGGTCAATTATCGATAAAAAGTAGCGCTTGATACTATTTTTCAGACAATTAACGAGTCTGCCAGCCAAGCGGCTCACTTCCCGGCCAACGCATATTGCAAAGCAAGCGCATAACCCTCCGCTCCCAGACCGCTAATGACGCCCACAGCAATATCCGAGAAGTAAGATGCACGACGAAAGGCTTCACGCGCATAGATATTGGAAAGGTGGACTTCTATGAAAGGCAATTTCGTAGCGGCCAGCGCATCACGCAGCGCCACACTTGTGTGTGTTAAGCCAGCAGGATTAATGATGATAAATTCTGTTTCGTCACGCATCGCCTCTTGTACGCGATCTATCAGTTGATATTCGGCATTACTCTGGAAGGTGCTTATTTTCACATCAGCCGCCTGTGCTGTTCTGATCAAATTCCTGTTAATATCTTCCAGTGTTGTTTGCCCATATATGGCAGGTTCCCGCATTCCCAGAAGGTTCAAATTGGGGCCATGAATAATCAAGATATTTGCAATCATCGCGTCATCCGCTCGCTTTCAAAGATTATGTCTTGTTCTCGTAATATTGTACAGTTTTTTATGGATTTTCTCAGAAGTTAACGCAAGATGACCAACCCAGATCCATTGCATGGTTGACCCATCAGCGTTTTAAGCGCATGTATTCATGCACGAAATGTAATTAAGGATCAGCTTGAAAGATGATTTTATAATAATCGGCGCAGGAATAATTGGGCTTTCCATGGCCACCCGACTGCTTGAAGAAGGAGCTTCGGTCACACTCCTGGAACGCACCAGCGTTGGAAGTGAGGCATCATGGGCAGGCGGGGGTATTTTGTCGCCACTTTGTCCGTGGAACTATCCGGAGACCGTGACCCGTCTGGCCATGTACAGCATGGCACGCTACCCTGAATGGGTAACTGCACTGAGCGCCGCTACCGGCATCGACCCTGAATACCATACGTGCGGCCTACTGGTCTTGCCTCCATATGATCTGGCCGTAGCCACTGATTGGTGTTCAGCCTATTCTGTACCCTTCATACTGCAGCCGGCCCAGCAGGCATTATTGCTCACCCAGGTCGCCCAGGTTCGCAATCCTCGCCTGTTGCAGGCCCTGCACGAACGGGTAAAGCAACTCAACGGCACCATCCTCGAGCACTGCGAGGTCGAGCAACTTCGCGTAACCAATCGACGCATCACCGCACTCTGGACATCTCAAGGTCAACTATCTGCCTCGCACTATATTCTGACGGCCGGCGCCTGGAGCAGACAGGTGCTTGGAGAATTTGCACTGAATCTCAAAATCAAGCCTATTCGCGGACAAATGCTTTTATACAAGTTTCCCGCGCCACCCATTCTATCAATCGTATTACAGAATGATACGTATCTCATCCCCAGGCGGGACGGCCATGTACTCATCGGCAGCACGACCGAAGATGTCGGATTCAACAAGCAAACCACCCTTGCCGCGAAAGAAAAGCTGTCGGCATGGGCCAGAAACCTGCTCCCAGATCTGGACACCATGCCATTGCTCAAACACTGGTCAGGTCTCAGGCCAGCGACAGATAACAATGTGCCGAGCATCGGCGCACATCCACACCTGAGCAATCTCTTTATCAATAGCGGCCACTTCCGCTACGGCGTCACGATGGCGCCAGGCAGCAGTGAAATCCTACTCAACGAAATTCTGGGAAGAGCACAACCCTTCTCCACCTTGCCTTATCAGCAGGGATGGAATGCTCATGATGAAGCATTCCCAAGCGAGAATCAGGGTCAGCCTAACGGCTAGGAGGCTGTCCGAAAATAGCGATCGTAGCGAGGGCGAGGCTGGTTGGGTTGGATTTTTCGATCATTTGAGGCGAATAGTCGTGCTATTTAACGAAAAGGATCGAAAAATCCGGCCAATCAGGCTCGTCCGCAGTAGATCAGTCTATTCTCGGACAGCCTCCTAGACGTCCAATCTCAGCTATTCGTCAGGCTGTCGTTCACAACCACTTAACTGACATATTTATCCATATTCAAAGGCTCTGCCTTGGGTAGCGGGAATGTCACAGACTCGACCACCCCACTCAACTCTTGCACGATGACACCTTGATCGGTATGTCCTGCCGCTATTTGCTCGAGCCGCTCTAGCACCTGCCGTACCAGTATTTCCGGCGCGGATGCCCCGGCGGTGATGCCAATACAACGCTTGCCGGTAAGCCAGCTCTCCTGCAACTGTGAAGCACGGTCTACCATATGGGCTTCAACGTTGGCATTTCTTGCTACTTCACATAATCGATTCGAATTTGAGCTGTTCGGAGAACCCACGACGATGACCAAATCACAGTGATTGACCATCTTCTTGACAGCATCCTGACGATTCTGCGTGGCGTAGCAAATATCATCTTTTTTGGGCCCAATAATATTCGGAAAGCGTTGTTTTAAAGCATCGATAACGCGTGCGGCATCATCCACGGATAATGTTGTCTGCGTCACATAGGTCAGATTGTTTTCGTCCTTGACCTGCAGCTTGGCGACATCCTCTTCCGTCTCCACAAGATACATGGCGCCTTTGTTCTTGTCGATCTGGCCCATGGTTCCTTCCACTTCCGGATGGCCAAGATGGCCGATCATGATGATTTCCTTACCCTCTCTTCCCATTTTGGCCACTTCGACATGAACCTTGGTCACCAACGGGCAGGTGGCATCAAACACTTGCAGCTTGCGTGCGGCGGCCTCTTTCCTCACCGCGTGCGACACGCCATGCGCGCTGAAAATGAGCATACTTCCCTCTGGCACCGACTCCAGATTTTCAACGAATACTGCCCCTTTTTTCTCGAGATCCTCTACCACGAAGCGATTGTGCACCACCTCATGCCGCACATAAATTGGCGCACCATGCATGGCTAGCGCACGCTCAACTATTTCAATGGCACGGTCGACCCCCGCACAAAACCCTCTTGGATTTGCAAGCAACACCTTGATCATTGGTCTATTTCTCCATATATTTTATAGTCATTATAAATTAATCTCATGAGAATCAATAGTTTTCCTTCAGGAAGGGTGCCGAGCCTGCTTCAGCCAGGAGGTTAGCGCTGCTCACAACCATGAAAAACAGATAGATTATGTTTTTAGATCAGTTCAGCATGCCATGAAGAAAAAAACTTTATCGCGCGACTTGATATCGCGCTGCCAGCGCCACCCTTTTTTCATAGGCCTGGCGTGCAATATGAATATCTTCAAGGAAATGCGGCAACTCCCTGATCAGCATGGATTGAGGGCCATCTACCAGCGCCTTGCTGGGAGCAGGATGAAAATCCACGAGCACCATATTGGCACCTGCAATAATACCCTGGGCCGTTACATGCATGATATCTGACAGGCCATCAGCTGAATCCACCCTGGTTCCCACCGCATGCGAGGGATCAATGCATACCGGCATGCGTGTCAGACGCTTGACCACCGGCACATGCGCAAAATCAACCAGATTCCGATGAGGATCGCCCAGATTGGTTCTCATTCCACGTAAACCAAACACCACTTTTCTGTTGCCTTCGGATGCAAGGTACTCGGCAGCATTGAGGGACTCATCCAGCGTAATGCCAGAGCCGCGCTTGACCAATACTGGAAAATCCTGCTGGCGGCCGGCAATTTTCATGAGCTCGAAATTTTGAATATTGCGTGTACCGATCTGCAGCATGACACCGGTAGGACTGCCGGTATGAAATAGTGCCTCGCGAATTTGCTCGATATGGGATTCATGCGTGATTTCCATCGCGATTACCCTGATATCATATTTCCCTGCCAAGTCAAAAACATAGGGCAGGCACGCCTTGCCATGCCCCTGAAATGCATAGGGACTGGTCCTCGGTTTGTAGGCGCCCATGCGCGTACAAACCAACTTGTGGGCATGCAGCGTCTTCATCATGGTTTCCACGTTCTCGATCGTATCCACCGCACAGAGCCCGGCAAATATGTTTAACGCATCCTGCCCGAAACGCACACCGTTATAGTCAAAGAAAGCTGGCCGGTCATCATTTTGATGTCGGCCAAGCACCCGGTATTCCTCAGATATTCGCACGACACGATCCACACATGGCAAACCGAGCATGTCTTCAACCAGCAACGCCTTGGTATTGCCGATCAAATACACCTCGGTCAAGGTCTGCTCAGCCCCAACCTCTGTATGCACACGCGTGCTAATACTCGGCAGATTTGCCAAATATGCACAGAGCTGTTTGTACTCCGGGCTCTCTTCCGAAGTATTGGATTTCAATACGAGAATCATGAAATGTCTAACCAGGTCAGAATTACCAAAGCGGTCATTACAAATGAATGAATCGATTCTAACTGAAATTCACCCATAACGTCACTCACGAGTTGAGTCTGCTATTTACATAAGCTAATTCATGCACTTACACTCTCCATTAATCGATAATTTTATCTATCCAGATTGAGATTCGCCTGGCTCATACACCCCATGTCGCCATAAATTTTTCGCCTGAAGCACCAACAATTTCAGGCAGTTCGCATTAGGCAGCCATACAAAGTTTCATAAATGACTGTTAAGCTGTATACTTTTCGACTTTGCGCGACAATGGATGGCGCGCGACTCAATATAACTGTAGATTTTACAAAACGATATCCTGTGGGCGCACTCATCTTCTACACTGTTATCTATTTTATTGGCCACTATTCCGCGCATGGATTTAACTTATTGGCAAAACACGAACTGTTAAATCGTCGCTGGACGGGATTAACAGGCGTCGTACTGGTCGCGGCATTCCATGGCTACAAAATTATTAACAGCACACCGCCTTCCGGTCATGACGAAAGCGCGATGGATGCACTGGGTTTTTACGTTATCTTACCCGTCGGCATCATCACGGCTGCACTCCTTTACCTGAATTGGAGGGACAAGGAAGACAACCGCCAAGACGAAAACGGCCTCTCCTGAGCGCCTGTCACGCGCAAGATAATTTTTAGCTCCTCCCCGACATGCCCTCCTTACCTGAAAAGATCATTCGTCCAGAAGTGCTTGGACTTTCGGCTTACCATGTCCCGCCTGCCAAGGGCATGACCAAGCTCGACGCGATGGAAAACCCCTACCTGCTTCCGGATTCCCTGCGCGAGGAAATTACCCGAATCGTGGCAGATGCGCATATCAACCGCTATCCCGATCCATTTGCCATTGCGCTCAAGGATACTTTACGCACAGCGCTATCCATCCCGCCCGGGATGGATATCCTGTTAGGAAATGGATCGGATGAAATCATACAAATCATTTTGCTGGCCACAACCAAGCCCGGTGCGAAGTTGCTGACAGTAGAACCTGGTTTCGCCATGTTCAAAATGATTTCACTATTTGCAAACATGGAATATCTAGGCATTCCGTTAAAATCCGACTTTTCGCTGGATCTGGATGCAATCCTTGCTGCCATTCGACGCGAACAGCCCGCTGTCATCTTTCTGGCCTATCCTAACAATCCCAGCGGCAATCTATTTGATGCCGATGCATTGGAAGCGATCATCAAAGCCTCCCCTGGTTTGGTCGTGGTGGATGAGGCATACCATCCTTTCGCAGGTAAAAGTCTCCTGGAAAAATTAGCCGATCATCCCAATCTGTTAATCATGCGCACACTCTCCAAACTGGGATTAGCCGGGCTCAGGCTCGGTCTGCTCGCTGGCAGAAGAGAGTGGTTATCTCATCTGGAGAAACTGCGCCTACCCTATAATATTGGCGTCATTACCCAGCTTGTTGCGACCAAGGTCATGCAACATTACGATATACTCGAACAGCAAGCAGAAACGATCAAGCAGGCGCGAACACGGTTAAGCGCAAATCTTGCTGCAATGAATGGCATTGAAGTTTTTCCTTCCGATGCCAATTTCATTCTGTTCCGTATCGATAACGCCAGCCAGATATTTGAATCCCTCAAACAAAAGGGTATTCTGATAAAGAATCTTGACAACAGCCACCCCTTATTAAAGAATTGCTTGCGTGTAACGGTTGGCACACATGATGAAAATGCTCTTTTCTGCAAAACGCTACATGATTTAATCAATCATAATTAACTCTCATAAATTGCCTTATCTAGTCTCCCAAACTGTTATGCGCGAAGCCCAAGTTATTCGTAATACGCAAGAAACCCAGGTTCAGGTAAAAATTAATCTAGATGGTTGCGGCAAAGCAGAATTGCATAGCGGCGTACCCTTCCTTGATCATATGTTGGATCAAATTGCCCGTCATGGCATGCTCGACCTGTCAATCCATGCTACCGGTGATTTGCATATCGATGCGCATCACACGGTGGAAGATATTGGCATTACAATGGGCCAGGCCCTTGCTCGAGCCGTTGGCGACAAAAAAGGCGTTTTCCGCTATGGGCACGCCTATGTCCCGCTCGATGAAGCCCTGTCCAGAGTAGTCATTGATCTGTCGGGCCGGCCGGGTTTGCAATTGAATGCCAAATTCACACGCAGCCATATCGGGGCTTTTGATGTTGAACTGGTCCATGAATTTTTTCAAGGCCTGGTCAATCATGCCATGATGACCTTGCATATTGATAACCTGGCAGGAAAGAATGCACACCACCAGGCGGAAACTATTTTCAAGGCCTTCGGCCGCGCCCTGCGCATGGCTATTGCAATGGATTCTCGCTGCCCCGATATCATTCCATCCACCAAAGGATCGCTGTAGAAGAATCCAATAATTTTGCCTCAATCATGAATACAATTGCGATCGTTGATTATGGAATGGGCAACCTCCGGTCAGTGTCCAAAGCATTAGAATATGTGGCCCCCTCGGCAACCGTCACGGTCACCAGTGATCCAGCAATCATCAGACAGGCATCCCGCATCGTTGTGCCTGGCCAGGGCGCCATGCCGCATTGCATGCAAGCATTGGCCGATCATGGATTGCGGCAAGCGATTCTTGACGCGGCCGAAAACAAACCTTTTCTCGGTATCTGCCTGGGATTGCAAATGCTGTTTGAGGTAAGCGAAGAAGGTGATGCCCAAGGATTGGGCATGCTGCCCGGCCATGTACGGAAATTCAGATTTGATACCACAGCAGACACTGGCGTACAAAAGCTTAAAGTTCCCCATATGGGCTGGAATCAGGTGCATCAAGCCGCCGACCATCCGCTGTGGCACGAGATCGCCGATGATGCAAGGTTCTATTTCGTCCACAGCTACTTTGTCGTTGCAAGTGAGCAAGAGATCATAGCCGGCACTACTTGTTACCCGACGCCGTTTACCTGCGCCATTGCAAAAGACAATATTTTCGCAGTGCAATTTCATCCGGAAAAAAGCAATCTTGCCGGATTAACTTTATTACGTAATTTTACGCAATGGATGCCATAAAACGGCTATACAGTCGTTTCATATCCTCTATGCTTAGTTTTTTCTTTGCAATCATTTCAAGCTCAATCATCAATCCTGTTTAATTTATATGCTGATTATTCCTGCTATAGATCTGAAAGATGGACACTGTGTTCGCCTGAAACAAGGTGTCATGGAAGACGCCACAATTTTTTCTGAGTCACCTGACAAGGTTGCCCAGCATTGGCTGGATAACGGCGCCCGCCAGTTGCACTTGGTCGATCTGAATGGTGCGTTTGCAGGCAAGCCCAAGAACGGTGCAGCCATTCGCGCGATCGTCGAGGTTGTCGATGGCAAGATCCCAATTCAACTAGGTGGTGGAATACGTGATCTGGAAACGATCGAACATTATCTGGACAGCGGAATCAGTTATGTCATCATTGGGACAGCCGCTATCAAAATACCCGGGTTTCTGCACGATGCCTGCTATGCATTTCCCGGCCAGATCATGGTCGGACTCGATGCCAAGGATGGAAAAGTTGCTGTGGATGGCTGGTCCAAAGTAACAGGCCATGACGTCATCGATCTGGCCAAAAAATTTCAGGATTATGGCGTGGAAGCGATCATACACACCGACATCGGTCGCGATGGCATGCTAACGGGCCTCAATATTGAAGCAACAGTGGAGTTGGCAAAGGCTCTGACTGTACCCGTCATCGCGAGTGGCGGGGTAACCAATTTGGAAGACATCAGGAAACTGTGTGAAGTGGAATCTGAGGGCATCACAGGCGCCATTACCGGACGTGCCATTTACCAGGGTTCGCTTGATCTCAAAGAAGCACAGTCTCTGGCAGATCAATTAAGTACGCAAGCAAATATGCATGCCTAGGAGGCTGTCCGAGAATAGACTGATCTACTGCGGACGAGCCTGATTGGCCGGATTTTACGAGCCTTTTCGTTAAATAGAACGACTATTCGCCTCAAATGATCGTAAAATCCCGCTCAACCAGCCTCGCCCTCGCTACGATCGCTATTCTCGGACAGCCTCCTAGTGCTTGCATCGGTTGTTTTTAAAAAACCTTTCATCATCTCTATCTTCCTCCTTACTGCTGTTTTTTTAGGCGACTGTTTTTCATGGGATTAGCCAAACGTATCATTCCTTGCCTGGATGTCAATAATGGGCGTGTTGTCAAAGGTGTCAATTTCGTTTCACTCCGGGATGCGGGCGACCCCGTCGAGATTGCTCGCAGCTACAATGAACAAGGCGCAGACGAGCTTGTTTTCCTCGATATTACTGCCAGCTCGGATAATCGCGATCTGATTTTGCATATCGTTGAAGAAGTGGCCGCCCAAGTCTTCATTCCGTTAACAGTGGGAGGCGGCGTTCGCAAGGTCGAGGATGTCCGCAGATTATTGAATGCAGGCGCCGATAAAGTCAGCATCAATACATCTGCCGTAATGAACCCTGCATTGGTGGAAGAAGCTGCCTGCCGCTATGGCTCCCAATGCATCGTCATCGCCATCGATGCCAAGCAGATTGCCAGCGCATCGCCTACATCAGCACACTGGGAGGTATTTACTCATGGCGGACGCAAACCGACTGGCTTAGATGCGGTTGACTGGGCAAAAAAAATGCAACAACTGGGTGCGGGCGAAATTCTACTCACCAGCATGGATCGGGACGGAACCTGCTCGGGGTTTGATCTCGCACTGACCCGCGCCATCTCCGATGCCATAGATTTACCCGTCATAGCCAGTGGCGGTGTTGGCAATCTGGATCATTTGGTAGAGGGTATTCAACAAGGCCACGCCGACGCCGTACTGGCTGCAAGCATCTTTCATTACGGGCAGCACACCATCCAGCAAGCCAAACAATATCTGGCACAGCACGGAATTGAAGTACGTCTGTCATATTAATTTCAACTAAAACTGTTAAGATTCCATAAATGAGGAGGGGCATCCATGACAGATGACTGGCTCAGCAAGGTGAACTGGTCAGCAGATGGGTTAATTCCCGCGATTGCTCAAGAAGAAGGCACCGGTAAAGTGCTCATGGTCGCCTGGATGAACCATGAATCCCTAACAAAAACGGTCGAACAGGGTGAGGCGATCTACTGGTCCCGCTCCAGAAAAAAGCTCTGGCACAAAGGGGAAGAATCCGGGCACATACAAAAAATCAAGGCTATCTATCTCGATTGCGATGAAGATGTGCTTCTGCTGAGCGTGGAACAAACGGGAGGCATTGCTTGCCATACGGGAAGAGAAAGTTGTTTTTTCAAAAAACTGGTGGACGGTCAATGGGTCGTGACGACCCCCGTCATTAAGAATCCCGCGCAAATTTATAACAAATGACAACATCAACCATACTACGCCGACTAGCAGAGACCATTGAAACTCGCAAAAACGCGGACCCTGCGGACTCCTATGTAGCTAAACTGCTTGCGAGCGGTCAGGATAAAATCCTGAAAAAGATTGCCGAAGAAGCCGCCGAAACCATCATGGCTTCCAAAGATAACAATAAAAGTCAGATCATCTATGAAACAGCCGACTTATGGTTTCATTGTTTGGTGATGCTAACGCATCATGGACTGACACCTGAAGATGTATTGCTGGAACTTGAGCGCAGAGAAGGCGTCTCTGGTATTGAAGAGAAGCGATCTCGATCAACCCACTAGCTATTGATATATTGATAATCATGGAAGATTGTATATTCTGCAAAATCGTGCGAGGGGAAATCCCCGCCAGTAAAATACACGAAGATGAAGATACGCTCGCTTTTCTCGACATTCATCCGGTTGCACCAGTACATTTTCTGCTGATACCAAAACAACATATCGAATCTTTGAGTGAAACCGATAGTACTCACCAGCAGTTACTCGGAAAAATGATGTGGCTGGCGCCTCGCTTAGCGGCAGCGCAAGGGTGTCAAGATGGGTTTCGCGCTATTATCAATAATGGGCGTATCGGTGGACAGGAAGTCCCCCATCTTCACATTCACATCATCGGCGGGAAAAATCGCCTGCCTGCCATGATTCGTTACGATTAATCCTTTTCCAAGGAGTAAATGATGGGAACATTTAGCATTTGGCACTGGCTGGTTGTGTTGGCCATTGTGGTATTGGTATTCGGCACTAAGAAACTGCGCAATCTGGGCAGCGATCTTGGCAATGCGGTCAAAGGCTTCAAGGAAGGCATGAAAGGGGTAGACGACGAAACGCCCTCCCCCCCTCCCCCCTCCCAGCAAATCACAAGTCACAAGATAGATATTGATAACGAAATCAAGGACAAAGATCAGACTAAAATATAATACTGGCCCATTCGTCGTCAGCCATGCAAATTTTCAGCAATTGTCTATTGTCTATTTTGATAGAAAATGCATGGAATGACTCGCTCACCCGAAAACTGCTACTCCGGAAGCTACTTGCGCTAAAAAATGTTTGATATCAGCTTTGCTGAACTCATGATCATATCGATCGTGGCCCTGATCGTGATTGGGCCTGAGCGGCTACCCATGGTTGCACGTACGCTAGGACATCTGCTGGGGCGTGCCCGACGCTATATAGAAAATATCAAGCATGATTTGCGCGAAGAAATGGAGCTGGATCAGCTGAGAAAATTCAAGGATTCCGTACAGGACACTGTCAATACATTTGAAAGCTCGGTACACAAGGAAATGCGTCAAATACGCCAAGCCACAGATCTTCAGTCGCCAGCGGCAGATCAGGACTCTCCAGCTTCAGCAGACGGAAAGGACGCTCCCCCCCAAGCACCCGACCGGGCGCACTCTGCCCAACCCGAGCCTCGCCAATCCCAAACCGCACCCGCCCACAACAATCATCCAGATAAAAACTAGCTGCCAGCCACGCGTAGCATGACAATTTGAAATTCATCCACCCAAAACACAAGTGAGCTGAGACAGATGAATGATGACAATACTTTTATTTCGCATCTGGTCGAGTTACGTACCCGGCTGATCAGGGTCTTCTCGGTTTTATTGCTCGGCTTTCTGCCATGCGCTTTCTTTGCACGAGAGTTATATAGTATCCTGGCGCATCCATTGCTGGAGAAACTTCCGCAAGGCGGACAAATGATTGCAACCGCTGTCGCCACACCCTTCTTCATTCCAATGAAAGTGGCCATGATGGCTGCATTTCTTGTCACCCTGCCGCATACACTTTATCAAGTCTGGGCCTTTGTGGCACCCGGGCTCTATGCGCATGAAAAACGTTTGTTTCTGCCGTTAGTCATGGCAAGCAGCATACTATTTTTCATCGGTATGGCTTTTGCCTACTTCGCTGTCTTACCGCTTGTATTCGAATTCATCATCTACTTTGCGCCCGAAGGGGTGGCAGTGATGACAGATATCGGCGAATATCTAGGGTTTGTCTTAGCCATGTTTCTGGCTTTTGGCATTACATTCGAAGTACCTGTTTTTGTGGTCGTGCTGATCAGAACCGGAATCGTTTCGATTGCCAAAATGAAAGCCATTCGCCATTATGTTCTGGTGGGTGCGTTTGTGATTGGCGCTATCTTCACCCCGCCCGATGTCATCTCCCAGTTTCTGCTTGCAGTTCCCTTGTATTTACTTTATGAGTTAGGCATTCTGCTAGCAGCTTTTTCAGTCAGACAATCCGAACAGGCAGCCGCACCATCGGTTATTGACGACGCAAGAAGTGATTCTGAAGAAAAGAAATAGTGTATGGTTGC
>NZ_JBEUDO010000017.1:0-53450 GCF_050584665.1 Nitrosomonas sp. ANs5 | reverse complement strand
TTAAGCCTACTCGACTGGACCGGACTGGCACGCTTGCTCTCCAAACCACACGGCGGGACAAGAACGCCTGGTTCCGAGGTTTTGAGTTTAAATACTGCGCACCCGGCTCGCAACGGTAACACCCATCACGCGCACACCCAATAGAAATTTTACTTGTTTATTAACAACGCTTTAGCCATATAGAATAGCGGTCTGCCGAGAATTCCAGGATAATAGGCCTCCTTGTTTTTTACGAAGCTGTCGATGTCTATGAATCAGTCAACCGCCAATCCCCCACACGACATTTCCCGGGACACCTACAAGCTGCCCCCTCATTCGCTCGAAGCAGAGCAATCTGTTCTGGGCGGTCTAATGCTAGATAATCATGCATGGGATAAAGTGGCGGACATTATTACCGATCTTGATTTTTATCGACAAGACCACCAACTTATTTACCAGCACATTTGCCGTCTCATTGAGCAAAACAAACCTGCAGATGTCATCACTGTCGCAGAGTCACTTGAAAACACCGCCAAATTGAATCATGTCGGCGGGCTGGCCTATATCGGCGCCATCGCTCAAAATACCCCTTCGGCTGCCAATATTCGCCGCTACGCAGAAATCGTGCGTGAACGCTCGATCATGCGCAAGCTCGCCCAAATCAGCGCACAAATTACCGATTCGACCTTCAATCCAGCAGGACGATCCGCCGAAGATCTCCTGGATGAAGCAGAGAGCAGAATATTCGAAATCGCCGAGCAAAGCGCACAGGGCAAGCAGGGATTTGTAGACATCCAACCACTTCTGAAACAAGTCGTGGAACGCATCGAGATGCTCTACAACCGGGACAATAGTGACGATATCACCGGCATTGCTTCAGGCTTCCACGATCTGGATCAGAAAACCTCGGGATTTCAGGCTGGCGATCTCATCATTGTTGCGGGCAGGCCCTCGATGGGGAAAACCACCTTTGCACTCAACATCGGAGAGCATGTTGCGCTAGAAGTTAACAAGCCAGTTGCTGTATTCAGCATGGAAATGAGCGGGACACAATTAGCCATGCGCATGCTGGGTTCGATTGGACGACTGGACCAACACAAGGTTCGCACCGGCCGCCTGGAGGATGAAGACTGGCCCAGACTCACTCATGCGCTCGGCAAACTGAATGATGCGCCAATTTTTATTGATGAAACCGCAGCCTTGAACTCTCTGGAATTGCGCGCCCGCGCACGGCGCTTATACAGACAACACGGCGGACTGGGATTAATTATTATCGACTACTTGCAGTTGATGTCAGCAGCCTCCCACAGTGAAAATCGCACTGCCGAGATTTCTGAGATTTCACGTTCACTGAAAGCACTGGCCAAAGAACTGCAAGTGCCCGTCATTGCCCTCTCGCAATTGAACCGCAGCCTTGAGCAACGCCCCAACAAGCGTCCAGTCATGTCGGATCTGCGCGAATCAGGCGCCATCGAGCAGGATGCCGACGTCATTCTGTTCATTTACCGCGACGAAGTATACAACCCGGACACACCGGATAAGGGAATTGCCGAGATCATTATCGGCAAACAGCGCAATGGTCCGATCGGCAAAGTGGATCTCACCTTTCTGGGTGAATTCACGCGATTCGAGAATTGCACAAGGGTCGATTACTATTGATCTGACTGGGCAATTGCGCTGGGGGAACATCGCCTCCTCAATCCGGGCGCGCAATAAGGTCATGCCCATGATCTGCACCAACATGCTATCGGACCTACCCAACCAGGGCTTACCGGAAAAACCTTACCCCCATATCAGTTTCTATCCATACGCCGATACTGGATAGCCTCGGCCACATGAGCACCGAGTATTGCGTCATTGCCTGACAGATCCGAAATGGTGCGCGCAAGTTTCAATATGCGATGAAAAGCGCGCGCAGAAATATTCAAGCGTGTCATTGCTTGTTCGAGCAAATTCGAGCCTTCTTTTGTCAGCGCGCAATAAGTTTCAATTTCCTGGACAGCCAGCTCTGCATTCGGCTTGTTTTGTCGGGCAAGCTGATGCTGCCGCGCAAGCTCCACGCGCGAACGGATCACATGACTGGCTTCACTGCGCTGCGGGCGCAGCATGTCCTGCTGTGGCAGAGCAGGCACTTCAATCTGAATATCGATTCGGTCCAGCAATGGGCCTGATAGCTTCCCGCGGTAACGCGCGATTTGATCCGGTGTACAGCGGCATTTTCCAGCGTAGTGGCCCAGATAACCACAAGGGCATGGATTCATCGCCGCTATCAATTGGAATTTTGCCGGAAAATCCGCTCGTTGCGCGGCGCGGGAAATTGTTATGTGCCCAGATTCGAGGGGTTCGCGCAACACCTCCAGCACGCGCCGTTCGAATTCAGGCAATTCGTCCAAAAACAAGATACCGTGCATGGCCAGTGAAATCTCGCCCGGGCGCGGAATGCTGCCACCTCCTACCAATGCCACGGCAGAGGCGGTGTGGTGCGGCGCCCGGAAGGGACGCCGTTTCCAATTTGCCAGATCGAAGCGGCCACCGCCCAAAGATTGAATCGCGGCTGACTCCAGCGCCTCCTGCTCGGTCATGGAAGGGAGAATGCCTGGCATACGCTTGGCAAGCATGGATTTTCCGGTTCCCGGCGGACCGATCATGAGCAGACTATGTCCGCCTGCAGCGGCAATTTCCAGCGCGCGCTTGGCTTGTGCCTGTCCCTTGACATCCCCCATATCGGGATAGCGCATTTCATTTTCATTTGCTACCGCCGGCTCTCCATCGCATGGCTGCAGCGGCTGCTGGCCGAGCAAATGCGCACAGATCTGCAGCAGTGAGCTGACGGGATAGACGACAATGCCTTTGACCAAGGCTGCTTCACTGGCATTCTGCTGTGGCAGAACGAAGCTGCGGCCCGTCAGGGAAGCGCCATGGGTCATGGCCAGCGCACCCCGGATGGGCCGCAATTGGCCATTCAATGACAATTCTCCCACCCACTCATACTGATTCAGTTGACTGGATGGAATTTGGCCGCTTGCCGCCAATATGCCCAGCGCGATGGGCAAATCGAAACGGCCGCTCTCTTTCGGCAAATCGGCCGGCGCAAGATTCACGATAATTCGCTGGATCGGGAATTTAAAACGCGCATTCTGCAAAGCAGCGCGCACCCTATCCTTACTCTCCCTAACCTCTGTTTCCGGAAGGCCGACAATGGTAAAGCTTGGAAGACCGTTGGAAAGATGCACCTCAACGCTTACCAGCGGCGCATCCATGCCTGACAATGCCCGGCTATAAAGAATAGCCAGCGACATGAAGGATGAAAATCACGAACAAGTTTATTTGCTGCGATATGCGCACATTCCACGTCACGCGTCTTGCATACCGCATCGGCACACTTTACTTCGGTTCGCCCACATCCACTAAATCACCACCCGATACCGGCTGCTGCAGTTGACTCTCCAGCATCTGTACTTTGGCCTCCAGCTCTGTCAGTTTGATACGGGTTCGCTTAATCACTTCTTGCTGCACCTCGAATTCCTCGCGCGTCACCAAATCCAGCCTGGAAAATACGCCGGACAGCATGGTGCGCATATTCCTCTCGATATCTTTGGCAGGACTATGAGCCAGAATTTCATTGACCTTACCGCCTATTTCATCCAGTACGTTTTTATTCAGCATTCGATTTCTCCATTAAATTTGAAAGTTAATCCAACTTCCGGGATAAAATCTCATATTTTCAAATATCAGGCAAACATTAATCACGCCATCGCTCAAGGGATAGCGGCTAGGAGGCTGTCCGAGAATAGGCTGATCTACTGCGGACGAGTCTGATTGGCCGGATTTTTCGATCCTTTTCGTTAAATAGAACGACTATTCGCCTCAAATGATCGAAAAATCCAACTCAACCAGCCTCGCCCTCGCTACGATCGCTATTCTCGGACAGCCTCCTAGGTTCTCTCATAAAAAGCGGCACCCTGGGCAAAAACTCAAGTTTCCACTCTAATATCTGACACCAATGGATCGTTTACAACTTCTGGAAAGCTGGCTACACAATATTTATCCCGATCGGCCTTTTAGCCTGTCGCCTGCTTCGGCAGATGCAAGCTTTCGGCGTTATTTCCGGGTCACGTTGGACCAGCAAACGCTGATCGCCATGGACGCGCCACCACCACTGGAAGATTGCACGCCGTTCGTGCATGCGGCCGAAATCTTTTCCCGGGCAGCGGTACATGTGCCTCAGGTATTGGCTCAAGATATCGAACGCGGTTTTTTGCTGCTTTCCGATCTCGGCAACACAACTTTCTTACAAGCATTGACCATCAATCCCGCCATCGCCAACGAGCTCTATCTGGCAGCAATCGATGCTTTGATCAATATCCAAAAGGCCAGTCAGGCAAACCTTTTTCCCGAATACAACCGGACATTGCTTACCCAGGAATTAAGCCTCTTTCCCGACTGGTATCTTGCAAAACATCTACAGTTCTGCCTCAACGATGATCAGAAGGCTGGCTTAACCAGGGTTTTTGCCTTATTACTGGACAATAACCTTGCCCAACCCCGTGTTTTTGTTCATCGTGATTTCCACAGCCGCAACCTGATGGTCTCGACACCCAATCCAGGTATTATCGACTTCCAGGACGCAGTCTTTGGCCCCATCACCTATGACCTGGTCTCCCTGCTAAAGGACGCCTATATTCAGTGGGACGAAGCGCAGGTGCTGGATTGGGCAATCCGTTACTGGGAGCGCGCCCGTCAAGCGGAGCTGCCAGTCAGCAGCGATTTTTCCAGCTTTTACCAGGACTTCGAGTGGATGGGCGTGCAACGCCACCTCAAGGTGCTGGGCATTTTTGCACGCCTCTACTATAGAGATCAGAAAAGCGCTTATCTGCAAGACATGCCAGCGGTCATGCACCATCTTCGGCAGACCTGCAAACGTTACCGCGCACTTCATCCATTGCTCGTATTACTGGACCAATGCCAGAACCACGCACCCGCAGCCGGCTATACATTCTGACCAGACCTATCGACATCATGTACAAAGCCATGCTACTGGCAGCAGGACGCGGGGAACGCATGCGGCCGCTTACCGACACATACCCCAAGCCCTTGCTGCGGGCCGGCGGCAAAATGTTGATTGAATATCATCTGACGAGACTCGCGCAGGCTGGCTTCTCGACAATCGTAATCAACCATGCTTACTTGGGCGAGCAAATAGAAGCGGCACTAGGCAACGGTGAACGTTATGATATCCAGATCCTTTATTCGGCTGAACAAGGCGTACTGGAAACGGCAGGCGGAATTGCCAAGGCATTGCCGTTATTGACGGATGACAGCATGCGCCGCCCCTTTGTGGTCATCAACGCCGACATCTTCTGCCAAATGGAATTATCCGGATTACGCTCGATATTGCAGCGTATCCAGGAAGAAGCGGGGCGCACGCTTGCGCACTTGGTATTGGTCGACAATCCCCCACATCACCCAGAAGGTGACTTTTGCTGGGATGCCGATAAGGAAGCATTAGTGCCACCAATCCGGACGGGCTGCCGGAAGCTCACTTTCAGCGGCATAGGGGTTTATCACCCGGCACTTTTCAAACATGTCACACCCGGCCAGGCCGTCAAACTTGCGCCTTTATTGCATGCAGCCATCGCTACTGGCAAAGTCAAAGGCACCTATTATTCAGGGATCTGGATGGATATCGGCACACCGGAACGTTTACGCCAGCTTGATGCCAGCCTGCAAGCGAACCGGTTTGATCAGCACCCGGCTCAACGCTCAGGAAACATCGACAGATAACCAACAACCTGCGCGCGCGATTAAGCTAGAATTGACTGCCATTAAAATACATAGCTGGAACTACCATGACTCATTCCCTCATCTCCTGCGAGCTGCATGACTACATCGAAGTTGTCTGCATGTATGGCTACCAGGTCAAACTATTCCTGAAAGACCAATCCGTTGTAACCGGCAAAGCGAAAGACATCGTGACTAATGCAGAAAAACAGGAGTTTTTATTGCTGGAGACGGAAACCGGAGCGCGTCAAATCGAGCTGATCCTGCTTGATAAAATGCAGGTGCTGACACCTCACGCAAAATTCAGCGAAGTCATCTTTCAGAATCCCTGAAACATACGATGACAACATCGTTGCGCACCACGCTTCGGGATACTTGTCGATGCGCACAGCAGCGCTCACCAGCTCCGTGCTATCTAGGAGGCTGTCCGAGAATAGACTGATCTACTGCGGACGAGCCTGATTGGCCGGATTTTACGATCCTATTTCGTTAAATAGAACGACTATTCGCCTCAAATGATCGAAAAATCCAACTCAACCAGCCTCGCCCTCGCTACGATCGCTATTCTCGGACAGCCTCCTAGGCTAGCGCCTGCCGTCATACCACATCGACAATCGCTCTTTGCTTTGCAGCGTTCGGAACGGGTGCAGTATCAAGCGTAAAAACTGGCCAGCAATCTCCCACGAACTATAAAGCTGAACTTTTCTGGGTGATGTCTCAAGCGGATGATCGGTCAGGATAGTAAAACCCAATTTGCGTGCGCGCCCCCATTTCTTGAGCTTTTGGCTTAGATCCACTTCCTCCGCTGCATAGAGCGCTTGATTGAATCCGCCCACTTCCCGGAATACCGCGGCATCACATGCAATCAGAGCACCTGCCGCCCAGCTGAATTTTACCGACAAGGCCGTCCAGATTCGCAACAACACCACCATCCACCAAGGCAAGTTGGGCATATAGAGCGTACTGCCCGCCCCGACATGTTCACCTTGTTCGATCAAACTAAAGATATCGCCGACCAGCCCCGCATTCAACAGGCAATCCGCATCCAGAAATATAAACCAATCTCCTGTTGCGGCCGCTGCACCCGCTGCTCTGGCGCGCGCAATCTGATTGATCGGTTCAAATACAACCCGAGCGCCCGCTTGCTTGGCCAAGCAAGCCGTGTCATCGGTCGAATTATTGTCCACCACAATCACCTCATGACTATAGCCATACGATTGGTTCGCAGCCATGGCATCGGCAACGGATTGGAGACATTGTCCAATCAAGCGTTCTTCATTGAAGGCGGGAATAATGATCGAAACATGCATAGGACAGCACCCTGATTTTAATTATTAGAGACCATTATTATGACGGTTTATAACCGTCCACGTTCGGTGAAAATCGCACCCTCACTAAATAGTAATGGCCTAGTGCGCAAATCAGCGCATCAGGTAGTCTCAATAAAGCTTGCAGAGCAAAGCCTCCCACCAGGACGCTACGGAGATGATCGTTTGACTGCAGCCGGATTTTCACGAAATTTCTGCTGGACTGCCGTGGTATACAAAGTCAACGCCGCCAGCTTTCTCGAATTCCATATCAGCGGCTTAGCGGCCATGGAAACCATCATGCAAAGCTGGATCATTTCGTCCAGATGGATCCGGTTCAATCCAGCATGCTCCCTGGCCATGGCCACAAAATGCGGATAGGGCTGCGCGAATCCCGGTGCAAACCTATCGCCCCCCTCATGACAATGACTGCACGACAGTCCATTGGTACTCAGCCGAGCATCCTTGTAGAGTGCCTCGCCGTATGCTGACAAATCCAATTGATTGCCCTGATAAGGACGATAAGTGGCTGGTCTGGTGACTTTTAGAGGATCGATCTTCTCAATGGCGCTGGAGTTGACTCGCGCAACATGTTCCGCTTGATCAGCTTTTTTAACAGCACGAGGAATCTGGAGAAAATCAGGATCGGCTTGCATACGTGGCACGGGTGGACGATAAGGCGTGGGGCTACAGCCTGTCATGCTTCCGCCCAGAGCAGCGACGAGCACCCCCCCCGAGACCAAGGCACCAGCCACCTTTTTCAAACTGGATGAAATCATGATCTTTTTTCTCCCGTTTCATTATAGAATCTAGGAGGCTGTCCGAGAATAGCGATCGTAGCGAGGGCGAGGCTGGTTGAGTTGGATTTTTCGATCATTTGAGGCGAATAGTCGTTCTATTTAACGAAATAGGATCGTAAAATCCGGCCAATCAGGCTCGTCCGCAGTAGATCAATCTATTCTCGGATTGCCTCCTAGTAATCCGTACCGTCAATTAGCTTACAAATGAAATCGATGGATTCGCCTGCCAGGCTAGGCGCAAACCGCAGTCATAGCCGTAGCTATGGCGAGGATTTGCAACAACGCATGACAGGCGAAGGCGCGATTTCATGTAAGCGGTTTGGCGGAACGGAGTACTAGCATCACGGCATCAGCGCATTGCGCTGATGCTTAAGGCTTACCGTTGCCAGGCCTTTATATTTTACCCCTGAACTGTATCAACCTTATTGCCCGTCTCGCATTATGATCTGGAAACCCAACGTCACGGTCGCTGCCGTTATCGAACAAAATGGCAAATATTTATTGGTAGAGGAAACACCGAATGGGGCTGATATCAAGCTCAACCAGCCAGCTGGCCATTTAGAACCAGGAGAATCTATCCTTCATGCGTGCAGTCGCGAAGTACTCGAAGAAACAGGCCACACATTCTTGCCTGAAGCATTGACAGGCATTTATCACTGGCACGCGCCACATAATGACACAACTTATCTGCGCTTCACTTTTTCCGGCCGGGTGACGAGCTTTGACCCAGAACGGGAACTTGATACTGGCATCATCCGGGCAACCTGGTTCAGCCTCGAGGAAGTCCGCACCAAACAGGCATCTCATCGCAGCCCAATGGTCATGCAATGCATCGAAGATTACCTTACCGGAAGAAGCTATGCGCTGGACATCCTTACGCACTATGATTAGATAGATCCTTTACAGCCCGGCACTTTTCGAAGCAATCCGGTCCAGCAGATTATGCCAGGAGTTGGCAAATGACTGCGCGCCTTCATGCTGAAGGACTGCAGCGAGCTGCTCGACATTCACCCCGGCCTTGTCAAACTCTGCGAGGACATTCTCAGCATCGCCCCCGTCAACCGGTAATTCGCCCACCACTTTTCCATGCTCAGCGAAAGCGAGCAATGTCTTTTCAGGAACGGTATTGATGGTATCCGGCGCGGCGAGCGCATCGATATAGAGCGTTTCAGGGGCATCCGGATCTTTGGTGCCGGTGCTGGCCCAGAGCACGCGCTGCGGCCACGCACCCGCGCTGACAAGTGCCTGCCAGCGTGGCGAAGCCAGTAATTCGCGATAAGCCTGATAGGTCTGCTTGGCAACTGCGATGCCGAGTTGATTGTGTAGTGCCGCAGGCACTTTATCTTTGACTGCGACATCCCAACGGCTAATAAAAACCGATGCGACCGAAGCGATCTTTGGATCCAGTCCGGCAGCAACCCGCCTTTCAATGCCACGCAGATAGGCTTCAGCAGCAGCCAGGTAATGTGCTTTCGAGAACAGCAACGTAACGTTGACCGGCACGCCGGCAAAGATCGCTTCTTCGATTGCCGGAATGCCCGCGCGCGTACCTGGAATCTTGATAAACAAATTCGGCCGTTGCGCGTGCTCGTACAGCTTCTTGGCGGCCGCAATGGTGGCAGCCGTATCATTCACCAGCAGCGGAGAAACTTCCAGCGACACCCAGCCATCCATTCCGCCACTGGCATCGTGAATTGGCCGGAAAAGATCAGCAGCCTCGGTCAAGTCCTCCAATGCCAATTCCAGGAACAGCGCTTCGCCCGATTGACCAGCGGCCGTTTTTTGCTGGATAGCCGCATCATAGCAATCGCCCTCACCGATCGCTTTATCGAAAATTGTAGGGTTGGATGTAAGCCCCGTCACAGCCAGCTCGCCAATGTAGCGATTCAATGTGCCGCTCGCCAACAGCTCGCGCGTAATGTTATCGAGCCAAAGGCGCTGACCGAGGTCATGCAATTGCTGTGTCGTTTTCATGAAACCTCCATTTATTTGAGAGCTATCATGGATAACATCATGAAGGTTTCACGTCAACCGAATCCCGCCATAATGAGCCAACCTGTCGGCTCATAAACATAGGCAATCCAGTCTTCGAGCAAAAACAATCAAACCTCCCCGGCTGCCTGCCCACAGAGCAGGTTTTGATGCGCGCACAGAGCGATCTACCATTGGCGCACGACAAAAGGATTGCTCTTCAAGAACGGCCCTCAACAACACGCAACAACTGGCTGACAACAGGCACTATGCCCGCTGGAGACTTCGCGGCCGCCCTTGCCATACCGCCATTTTTTTTGCCGGAATCCTTTCATTCCCGGAAATAGCCTTGTCCACCGTTTTAACGCCTAAGGGCGCAAACGTAGCAGCATGCTGCTTGACCCATCGAGTAATGACTATTTTTTCCTCGGGCATCATATCCTCCCAGAGTTTCTCCGTTGCATGCTCATCGGGCCACTGACAGCGCGGCAATCTCCTGAAATACAATCACCCTACCGTATCACCGCCAGCCCGTCCTTGCCCTGAGCAACCAAGTCCAGTTGTTCTATAGCAAATTGCCGCCATTCAAACTTGACGACTGCAATTATATTGGTTTGATTCCGTTCGTCTGTTCGCCAGCACACCCAATACAACAAAATTGGAATATGCTTTCAAACCATTCTCGGCAAGGGAAATAACATTGCGCGATCACAATGTACATCAACTGGCTGGTTATTGGATTATGATGGTTATTCTGCAGATCTATTGCGGGAAGCAGGATAAAATGATTCACGCCCTTACTTTTTCATGCATGCATTTTGATTGGAGACCACCATGCAAACAAAAATTTTACGCTACCTGGCGATTCTGATTGTGGTTCCTGTGCTATCCGGCTGCTGGATGCTCGCAGCCGGTGGCGGCGGTGCTTATGGCGGCTACAAAGCCAAGGAAGAAGGCTACGAGTTGCGCAGTCCGGTTACGAAAGAAGAGGAAAAAGATCAATCCGAAAACCAGTAACAGCAATAAGCGCACGCATGGACATGCGGGTCCGGTTGCTCAGCCAGCCCACCGAACAAGGCAACCGCCGCAGCCCCAGTATAGAACGAGTCAGCGCATATGAAACTCACGAGCAAAAAACCAGGCATCAGCAGACAGCCTCGCTGCACAGCATCCATACGCAATGCCATGCCCGGTTTTTTCTGGATATGCCTCTGAATACTTTTCAGTTTCAGTGGGGTGCATGCAATGCACCCCAGATATATTCAGCGGCATATTTCCGAATCAATACTTGCCCAGTTTCCCCAGTGCACTATCAAGAGAGGCTTTCATCTTCTTGGCCGCACCACCAACCGCCTCGCCCACGGTGTCAGCCAGATGGGTGACTGCCACCGGCTGCCGACCCTCAAGCCGGGCTTCCATCAAGCAACGCTTGTCAGGCTTGCCGCTCTTATGGCTGTTCTCGTCACTGAAATGCACTTCCACGCGGGTAATCTGGTCACGAAAATGGCGCAGATTGCTTTCCACCGCCGCTTCAATCTGCCCGACCAGTTCCTCGTTGCCTGCGATATTTTTATCGGTATTAACCTGAATTTTCATCATGCTTTCCTTTCGGTTTTTAAGTTTCAGTAGTCAATCAAAACAGTAACCATCACTTGCGATGCGACTGCGCCAGTCAAGCAACAATCATCAATTGATCTGCCTTTGCCCTGTCATGGCGTCATCCGTCATGACCTTCTCGCCCCGGATTGAGCCAGCAGCCATTCTCGACGATGAGTACATCGGCCTCTTCGGGCCCCCAACTGCTGGGTTCATAGCGATGGACCGGCTGATGCATCGCTAATACAGGATCCACAACCGCCCAGGCAGCCTCCACTGCGTCCTTACGCGTAAACAGTGCGCTGTCACCCCTCAGCGCATCGCCCAGCAACCGTTCATAGGGCGCTTCCTTGCCCGGCCATTCCTCGCACAGATAAAGCTCCCGCTGATCGCCCACGAACTCCTTCCCGGCTCGCTTGACGCGTGCAGCCAGCGCAATGGCGGAATTGGGCGAAAGCCGGAAGCGTATATAATTACCCACGCAGTCCACTGCGGCCGAATCCGCGAACAATCTTTGCGGCGGGGGCTTGAGCTGGACCAGCACCTCGGTTACCGTTTCGGCCAGGTATTTTCCGGAACGCAAATACCATGGCACGCCTTCCCAACGCCACGAGTCGATAAAAAGCCGCAATGCACAGTAAGTCTCGACATCGGAATGCTTCGCCACGCCGGGTTCATCACGATAACCGGTATATTGGCCGCGCACAACATCGTCCGGTCCGAGTGGACGCATGGCCCGGAAAACCTTACTGCCTTCGTCATGGACAGCCTCATAGCCCCGGTAAGCAGGCGGCTCCATTGCAAGCAGCGCGACGATCTGAAACAAATGATTCTGAATCACGTCGCGCAGACAGCCAGTCGCCTCATAGAACCCGCCACGTCCCTCCACACCGAAATTCTCGGCCAAGGTAATCTGGACACTGGCGATGCAATTGCGGTTCCAGATCGGTTCCAGAAAGGAATTGGCGAAACGGAAATAGAGGATATTCATGATCGCTTCTTTTCCGAGAAAATGGTCGATGCGAAAGATCGACGTTTCCGGAAAAGCTGAAGCCGCGATTCGGTTCAACTCGCAAGCGGAGGCCAGATCGCGCCCGAATGGCTTTTCGACGATGATACGCGCCCCTTCGGTCAGATCGGTTGCACTCAGCCCCTGAATAACTGTGGCAAACAGCACGGGAGGAATCGCCAGATAGTGCGTCGGGTTTTGCGCAGGACCCAAAGCTTTTTTCAGTGCTTTGAAGGTATTCCGATCATTATAGTCACCGCTCACATAGCCGAGCAGCGCAAGCAGATGATCAAGCGCCCGCTGGTCATCGATGCCACCGAATTGCTGGATGCTGTCTATTACCCGCTGGTGCAGTTGTTCAAGCCGCCAGGGAGAGGCTGCAACACCGATTACCGGCAGATCGAGGCTGCCTCGTTTTGCCAATGCATAAAGTGCCGGAAAAATTTTCTTGTACGCCAGATCCCCGGTCACGCCGAACAACACCAGCGCATCGGACTGCCCGGTAAACTCCTGTACCTCAGCCATCCTCACTCTCCCGCTGCTCGCCATGCCCACCAAACTGCTTGCGCATAGCCGACAGCAGCCGGTCAGCGTAATCCGCCTCGCCCTGGGATTCAAACCGCCCATACAACGCTGCACTAATCACTGGCACCGGCACACTCACGTCGATCGCTGCCGCAATCGTCCAGCGCCCCTCGCCCGAATCGGACACACGCCCGATGTAGTTTTCCAGCTGGGGATTATCAAGCAATGCGCTTGCCGTCAGATCCAATAGCCACGAACCGATGACACTCCCACGGCGCCAGACTTCCGCGATCTCGGATAAATCGAAATCATACTGGTAATACTCTGGGTTACGCATCGGCGCAGTCTCGGCGTCAGCCGCTCGCGACCGCTTGCCGGCGTCGGCGCTTTGCAGAATATTCATGCCTTCGGCATAGGCAGCCATCAGGCCGTACTCGATACCATTGTGTATCATCTTGACGAAATGCCCGGCACCCAGCGGCCCACAATGCAGGAAACCCTGCTCGGC
The DNA here is from genome assembly GCF_050584665.1 of Nitrosomonas sp. ANs5. Classification (NCBI taxonomy): domain Bacteria; kingdom Pseudomonadati; phylum Pseudomonadota; class Betaproteobacteria; order Nitrosomonadales; family Nitrosomonadaceae; genus Nitrosomonas; species Nitrosomonas sp. ANs5. Next base: position 39,974 of record NZ_JBEUDO010000017.1, on the reverse strand, counting down.
AGTGCCTCTGCCAGGCGAGCGGCCCGGTGTACGTGGGGCAGCCGAAACGCCGGGCGCCAACGTGGCAAAAATCGGGGCGAGCGATTCGACCACCGTTTTTTCACCGCCGACCATCAGACAATAACCACGCTCGAGACCGGCGACACCGCCGCTGGTCCCGACATCCACGTAATGAATGCCACGTGGCTGCAACGCGGCACCACGCTGAATATCATCGCGATAGTGGCTATTGCCGCCATCGATAACGATATCGCCTGCATCCAGCAAATCCACCAGCTTCGCCAACGCCTGGTCAACGATCGCAGCTGGCAGCATGAGCCAGATTACCCGTGGCGCCGCCAGCCGGGAAACGAAATCCTCCAGTGAATCCGATCCAGTCGCACCCTGCCGCGCGAGCTCCGCAACCGCTGCTGCCTGCACATCATAGACCACACAGGTGTGTCCTCCTCTTATCAGGCGTTGCGCCATGTTGGCGCCCATCCGCCCCAGTCCGATCATACCCAACTGCATTACCAGGCCTCCTTTCTCAGAGAAAATTCAAAACCGGGAAACACCAACCAACCCCGCAGTGCGTCCCTTGACTCCGGCTCAATACCAGCGTCGATACCCGTCATCCTATCAGCTGATGACGCCGCTCGCCAGAAAGGCTACATAGCCCACATAACAGGATAGCAAAATTCCGCCCTCAAGCCGGTTAATGCGTCCCGGCCGACCAAACCCATAGCCGATGATAAACAACGAGACGGTCAGCACAGACATCACCATCATATCCCGGTAAAAGATCTCTGGCCCGGTTTCCACGGGATGAATCATCGCGGCCAGTCCCACGACAGCGAGCGTATTGAACAGATTGGAACCGATCACATTGCCTATTGCAATGTCATGCTCACCCCTGCGCGCCGCTATCACCGATGTGGCCAGCTCCGGCAGCGAAGTGCCCAGCGCCACAATCGTCAAACCGATGATCAGATCGCTCACCCCCAGACCATGAGCGATTGCAACTGCGCCCCATACCAGCATGCGCGAGCTCATCATCAGCAGCACCAGACCGACAAGCAACCTCAACATGGCCCGGCGCAGCGGCATGATGCGGCTCTCCAGCTCCAGTTCGATCTCATCTCCCAGCCTATCGGCCTGTGTGCGCAGGCCCTGCCAAATCGTCCAGCCCATCAGAGCAACGAACACCACCAGCAGCAGCACGGCATCCAAACGGGAAATAAAACCGTCCCCCATCTGCCAAGCCGCCAGGGCGGTCGCGCAGGTGAGTAGCGGCAGCTCCTTGCGCAAAACTTGCGAGTGGACATGAATCGGGCTGATCAAGGCGGTCACACCCAGAATCAGCGCGATATTCGCAATATTCGAGCCATAGGCATTGCCAAGCGCAATGCCGGGATTTTCCTGGACCGCCGCCAGGACCGAGACAACCAGCTCCGGCGCCGAGGTCCCAAAACCAACAACCACCATGCCGATCAGCAGCGGCGGCATGCCGGAGTGATGGGCCACGGCCACGGCCCCCTCGATGAATCGGTCTGCGCTCCAAACCATCAGCGCCAATCCCGCCACCACAGCAAAAGAGGCTAATTCCATCCCACCATCACTCCGCAAGACTCCGGATACATCGCTCGCCGCTTGAAATCATCTTGATTCTCACCTATCCTGCAAGGAAAAAGGATTGTAACCCCGCCTTGGGCCGGGATTGGATAAAACTATTGTTACTTGGTTTCGTGCCGCCAATCAGCAACGGGAGTGCTGCATGCCAGAAAACGCCACTCAGCGCAGAAACCAGATCGTGATCTTCTCGGCAGACAGTCACGCCGCCAGCCAACTCGCCCAGCAATTCAACACAAAAGGCTACCGCACTTTTATCCAGTCGTCCCTCACCGAATCCGCCCAGTGGCGCATCGAGCACCTGGCATTGATTGTGCTGTTGAATTGCAAGGAGGCGTGCGCATCCTTCCAGCATTACCTGGCGCAGATAAAACATGCCAGTTCAAACGTGCCCATTGTTTGCATGGATGACACCATGCCGCCGCCCGAGCCTTTTACGGTCGATGCGCTGGCAGACAGTGTCCATTTCTGCCCCAATCCACCTAAACTGGATCCCGAGACAAGCAGGCAACAGCCCGGTCATGAGCGGCGCCGGTATGAACGGCGCCTGGCCGACCGGCGGCATGCTTCCCGTACACCCAAACACAGCCAGCCGCAGCAGCTGCCCTCACAGCATCCGCCCGCCTCACCCCTGCCCGCCCTGCCCCTGGCAGCCAAGCATGCGCCCATCCGCTTGTTGATCATTTCAAAATCCCGGCGCTTGTTCGAAGCCTTTCAGGCCAGCTGCCAGCATGATCCCGCTGAGCGGATCATCATTGAATGGCTGGCCGATCCCGCGCCTGCATCCGATCCGCCCGCCCAGCCGCCACCCGGCCTGATCCTGCTGGATACCATCACCCCCGCACACAGGATGATCAGCCTGCTGCAGACCGTTCGCCACCACTACCCGGCCGTCAGGATTATCCTATTAGACCCCTCCCCGATCCCGAATCTCGTCCACCACATTGTCGAATTCAAGATCTGCGGCCTGCTCCCGCGCGAGGCCAGCCCCGAGCTTTATCGAAAAGCGCTGCGCGTTGTGCACAACGGCGAGCTCTGGCTGCCCCATTTGGTCATCAGCCAGATATTTGCGCTTTTTTCCGAGGAATACCAACGTGCCCACCAGGCAACAGCGCATGCCCCCCGGCTCACAACGCGCGAACAGGCCATTGCCGCCCTGGTGGCACAAGGATGGACCAACAAGGAAATCGCCAAGCAGTTTGATCTTAGTCCAGAAACAATCAAAAAACATATGAAAAATATTTTTGCCAAACTCGGCACGCAAAAGCGCAGCGAGCTCGCATCCAGATACGTCGGCATGCTGGGCAACGCGATCCAGCGCCTACCATAGCACTGCCCGTCATTCCCATTTGCGCACAGCGCCATCGGACGATAATCAGCAGCCAGTCCCCATTCCCTCTCTGCCCTCTCTGCCCTCTCTGCCAGCATTCCCCAAATGGGGAATAGAATCTGCTTTTTCTCTATGGGATATTGTTTCTACCTTTTCATGGGCGATCGAGATCAAAGCCGAACAAAGCGGTATGGAGCATGGTTCAGAATCACCGCGCGGCTGACGTGCTAGGGATTGACAGCGGGTTTAGGGTAGCGAACGCACAGTCTGTCATGAAAGCTCGTGAAGTAATCTGGGTATGGACATTGAATCGTGTGGAAGGGCATCGAGAACGCACACAAGCTCGTTTAAGAAAGCCTTTCGAGCAGCCGCTCGAATCATCCGAGCGGCATGAGCTAAAGACAACCGGAGAACTTATCATGAAAGCAATTACACAATGCAAACAATTGCTCGCGCTGATCATCGCGGTAGGCTTTATGGCGTTGGCGCCGGCGGCTTGGGCCGGCACCACCGTCACCTACACCGGTCAGGGCTTCTTCTATGACGGGACCACCTACAACCTCAATGATGAGCGTTGCGGTCTGACCGGGCAGAACGACGCCAACGACGGTGGCACCGGCCAGTTCGCCGACTGGAACGGGCCTGATCAGCCATATGAGACCGGCCAGGGATATCTCGTGTGGGTCCTGACCGCGAACGGCGCCACGTCGGCAAAGCTCAATCTTCCGGATGGGACGGTCGACATGATCAAAGTGGGCGGAACGTTCAAGTACGCAAGTCAGTACTACAACGCGAGCCTGCTGATCGGCCCGCCAGCGGTGACCGCCGAGTACGAGGGGACCGCCAGGGGTAATGTCCAGCTCGTCGTCAGCCATGGCTGCCAGCCGTTCGAGACCGAGGGCGCGTGGTGCTCGCCTGGCTACTGGGGCAACGCGCAGGATGCCGCATGGGATCTCATCAATAGGGAGCGAACTGACTACTGGAATCAAACCGTCTTCCTGGGCTTCGTTGCCGGTAGCGATGTGCTCGGTTTCTTCTCGACGATGAGCGGCCTCCACGCCGATCCCCAACTCGGGCAGGGCGGTTCGCTAGCGGAGCGGTTCGGAGTCCTTGGCAATCAGCCCACGTATAGCGGCGCTCCCTTGGGGACCTTCAGCTTCGGCGGGTCCACTCCGTTCGCCATGAATGCTTTCAACGCCACGGGCGCGTACCTGACCAGCCTGATCCCGGGCTTCCACTTCGATCCGGACCTGATCGGGGAAGAAAATGCCTGTCCGATCGACAACCACGGCAACTTTAAGTAATAACCCATAAAGTGGATTCGCGCTAGCAATCCGCCTTAAACGAAGCGCACCAAACCGACCCTCGCCTGGAATATCCAGGCGAGGGTTTTCTTTTAGGGGCATTAACAGGGGGCAAAGTAAAATTATATTCAGCTATTTACGAATTTTATCTTTCTTCCGCCAGCCCCCCCCCTTTCAGGCCGGCCAGCATTGTCCTACTGGAAAATCCCCCGATCCCGGATCTCGTCCACCCCATTGTCGAATTCAAAATCTGCGGCCTGCTCCCGCGCAACGCCAGCCTTGAGCTTTATCGAAAAGCACTGCGCGTTGTGCACAACGGCGAGCTCTGGCTGCCCCATTTGGTCATCAGCCAGATATTTGCGCTTTTTTCCGAGGAATACCAGCGTGCCCACCAGGCAACAGCGCATGCCCCCAGGCTCACAACGCGCGAACAAGCAATTGCCGCCCTGGTGGCACAAGGATGGACCAACAAGGAAATCGCCAAGCAGCTTGTTCTTAGTCCAGAAACAATCAAAAAACATCTGAAAAATATTTTTGCCAAACTCGGCACGCAAAAGCGCAGCGAGCTCGCAGCTAGATATATCGGCATGCTGAGCAACGCGATCCAGCGCCTGCCATAGCACTGCCCGCCATTCCCATTTGCGCAAAGCGCCATCGAACGATTATCAGCAGCCAACCTCCATCCCCTCTCTGACCGCCCTGCCAGCATTCCCCAAATGGGGAATAGGATCTGCTTATTCTATATGGGATATTGGCCTTAATTTTTCATGAACGATTAAGATCGAAGCCAAACAAAGGCTCATTCAAGAAAGCCTTTCTAGCATCCGCTCGGATCACCCGAGTTGCATGAGTCAAAGAAAACCGAAGAATCTATCATGAAAGCAATCACACAAGCCGTTGCCAAATGCTGGCCCCAGACCATGCAGCCCAAGGTCAAGGAAGCTCTGCATAATATCTGGCAGGCGGAAACACGGGAACAAGCTTATGCAGCATTCGATCACCGCATTGAACGTTTCAGCCCGAAATATCCCAAGGCGATGGCATGTCTGGCAAAGGATAAGGATTCCATGCTGGCTTTCTACGATTATCCTGCAGAAAACTGGCAGCATATCAGAACGACCAATCCGGTTGAATCAGTATTTGCCACCCTCAGGCTGAGGACAGCCAGAACCAAAAACTGCGGCAGCAGGACAACAACATTAACCATTGCGTTCAAGCTGATGGAAACAGCACAGAAAAAATAGCTCCGATTGAGGGGTTATAAACTGTTAGCCGATGTTGTTGGGGGAGGAAACACCAGGATTTATCAAATGCCATTGCAATCGGTGTTGACGAAATTGCTTGGCAGCAAGAGCACTGTTATTTGATGTGGGTCTATTAGATCAATGCCCACGGTAATCCCCCCCACCGCAAGCGGTTGCTGTGAATCGGGGAAAAGCGCACGGTCAAGGTTTCCGTTGGTTTGGTTTAGAACGGAGTCTGGCACTGGAGTTTATCTATAGTGATATGTGGAAGCTGTACCTGAAGGTGAATTATCAGGGTGAGCAGAGCGGAAGAATGCCATGGAAAAATCTAGAACAGTGCTTGTATTGTGCAATGATCCGTCTGACAGACAGTTGTATAGCGTCATGTTGAGGGAGCAAGGTTTTTCAGTGGTGACTAATGGCTCGGATTCCTCATTGGCAATAATTAAGGATGTTTTGCCTGCGATTGTCCTCATTGATCTAGACTCGTCGCCCAGCCCAGGCCGCAATCTTGATCCATCACGCATCATCGGCAGACAAGCGCTTCAGCTAATACGCTCAAAGACAGGGGTACCCATAATCTGCTTGTTGAGTGAGCGTGTTGAGAGCGAGAGAATGATGAGATCCATGAGGGGTATCGTTGATGATTTTATGTTTAAGCCGATTCGAGCGGGGGAAGTTCGCATCCGCATCCAGCAGATTCTAGAGTCGCTCAGAACCGAACAACTTTTGAAGAAGGCTTATCCTCTGATAGAACGTCGGCAAAAAGAGCGCCGCAAATCCTGTAAACCAGAGGCGGGCGCTAGTGATAGCTATGCGTATTTCCGTATTGACGATGATTCCCGGCAAATCTATTTAGAAGGAAAACCACTGAATCTAACCCATAAAGAATATGAATTACTTTACCTTCTGGTTTCAAATCCCAGGCGTGTTTTCTCCGATGAGGAATTATTGGCTCTCATCTGGCCTTACAATCCGATTGCTGGTGAGAACCATGTGCAACAGTACATCTATCGCTTGCGCAAGAAGGTAGAACCGGATCCATGCAATCCACGATGGATTATCACCACCAAAGGGTTTGGTTACTACCTGGATGGTGTGGAGCATCAGCGTAAGGCAAGTGAATTTAACAACTCTAATGAGTAAAGCTAACCTGAGGAGGTTTTTATGAAATTAAATACACGAATGCTCATGGCCGTTCTCTTGATTCCAGCGATTAGCGGGTGCGGTGACCAAGGTTCAGCGCTGAACCAAGAGATTCAAGCACTCAAGCAAGAGCAGCAAATGATAGGAAAAAAAATAGATGATATTCAGGTACTTAAACAAGGTCAAGAAAGGATAAGCAAGGATCTAGAAGAGATTAAAAAATTACTGGCCGCACGCCCCGCGCCGCCAGCTCCGCCAGCGGCAGTAGAAAAAATTGACAAAGTCGTCATGATTGGCAGCATCTCGCCGCTGGGGCTGGATGACGCGCCCTTGACTCTTATCGAATTCTCCGATTACCAGTGCCCTTTTTGTAACCGTCATGCACAACAGACTACCCCCCAGATTGTTAAGGAGTACGTAGAAACTGATAAAGTGCGTTATGTGTTTCGGGATTTCCCCATCGAGTCAATCCATCCCCAGGCGGTCAAGATCGCTGAAGCGGCCCGCTGTGCCGGTGAGCAAGGCAAGTATTGGGAGATGCATGACCAACTGTTCACCAATCAAAGAGGTTTAAGCACCGACAAATTGCCTGAGCATGCCGAGGCCATTGGCATCGACACCGAGCAATTTCAGGGGTGCCTAGATAGTGGCAAGTACGCTGCGGCGGTGCGCCAAGACATGGAGGAAGGCGGCAAACTGGGTATTCGCGGAACACCCTCGTTTATACTGGGCATCAGTGATGGTAACCAAGTAAAGGATACGTATATCATTCGGGGCGCCCATCCTTATACTATTTTTAAGGAGGAGATCGAAAAACTGCTTGCTTCATTAATGGTCGAGTGACATTGAATGAATTTAGAGGTGTCCAATAGGCACGGAAGCTTAATCTGTCCTACTGCCTGCTGGCGCGCTGCGCCAGCAGGCAGCTTAGGAGTTATGCCCCCATTCATCAACCTGCCTTTTGACAACTTGGAACGCTCATTAAAGATTTGATCTGGTTATCCTGTTGCGCCCCATATTGAGTCTAATAGCGATGCCATTGCACCCGTTCTTGCTCTAAGCTTGCAAAGAAACTGTCCATCACACCGTTGTCACAGCAATTCCCTTGCAACTCATGCTGCCAGTAAAGCCATTGCTTTCTAACAACTGGCGGTGGGCGTGGCTTGCAATCTCCATTAAGACAAATCATCCCTCAACTGGGTTGATCAATTCTATTGAACCACATCAAAGAGACGATGTGGTTACAAAAGGTTCGTCCTTTACTCTCTCCCGGTATTTTTCGCCAAATTGACAGCTGCTGAATACTGAAATCAGCATCAGGCGATGCTCGATAAAAAATTATTTTTACTGTTAAGGTTCTGTTAATTGTTTTTCCTTTCTCGTTGGGTTTATATGCGCAGAAGTGGGGTAGAGGCAGGAGCCTTTTAATTCTGGTTATTTGAAAGGTTGTTTTGAAGTGCTAGACAATGCTACACCCGCAGTGATGTGGGGTCGGAAAGCCACGGGTCTTGTTGCAAGATTGCCAGGTTACCTAGCAGAAAAATCACAGTTTGTTATTTGCCCACTACAGATTGTGATTCAGCGGAGTTGCGAAGGAATTCCCGCAAGGGGAGCCTGGCGCACTCTTGAGGAAGTTATATAACGGAGAAACAAATCATGAATAATGACAATTTGAATTCGTGTACGAAGCGAGCTCAAGCAGTGACGGGGGCAAGCCTAATAGGCATGGTCGCGCTGGTGCTTGGTCTCGGCTTTTCTCATAACGCTCTTGCTGTTCAGGCAAGTGGTGCTGCTTCCATTATTCCCTCGGATAATTCGCTCGAACAAGATCAGTTGGTAGATATCCGTATCCGGATCACTAACGCCAGCTCAGAGACCGGTGAAGATGGTGATGATGACGTGCCGGCTACCTATAAGGCCGGTGGGGCGACCACAGTATTGCTGGCGTGTGATAGCTCAACGTGTACTACCGAGCTTCCGGGGACCCTGGAATTCGTGCCGGTGGGTATGACGGGATGTGTAGCCAACCAGCCTGATGTTACCTGCGCTGAAGACGGCGGTAATCCTAACAGGGTGATAATCTCGGTCGGCAGTGACATCGTGATTCCCGCTGGCGCGGCCATCAACCTGGCGACCTTTCGCGCGAAAGCGGTAACGCCGGTGCTTAATCCTGCGGACGGTACCTTCTTCCAGCGGGCCCAGACCGGTAGCAATGATCTGGAAGCGGTTAGTTTAGTGAACCCTGGGCCAGCCGTCACCGGCGGTGCGGAAGGCTCGACGGTTTACACCTTCCCCGGCCGCTGTGACGTGCGCGTCGACAAACAGATTTCCTGTGACGGTGGTATCACCTGGGTCGATCAAGGTCTAGTGAACGCCAACGAGGACACAACCAACGGTTGCCAGGGGCTGAGCAATGACCAAATCCTGGTCAGGTATCAGGTCAGCAACGAAGGCAACTTGGATGCGGGTCAGTGCGTGCTGACTGACGTTAACTCAGTGGGCGGAATGCCGTTTGGCGATCCTGCAGATCCAGGTACGATTCCTGCAGGTTCTACCTCTGAGTTGATTGCCGGTACAGCTAGCGCTCTCTGCTCGGAGTGGGAAGAGAATGAGCCGAATACCGCGACCGTGACCTGCAACACCTGCGGTGGCATCGCTCGTCCGGGTGATCCGCTGCTGACCGCCTTCGATACGGCCACTTTCTCCTGCTTAGTAGCCGACCTGTTGGTTGACCGGGCGGTAGCTTGTGTGGATGGTGTCCCGGCTGGCTTCAATGACGAAGTGCTGGTCAGAGCCGATGAGGACGGCACCGACGGCCCAACCACCGTGGAAGGCAATTTGTGCCAGTGGAAGTACCAGGCTAACAACCCCGGTACCGCTCCATTGTTTGCTTGTGTATTGCAGGATTCCAATCCGGATGTGACCCCTGCTCCCATTTTGGTCGGCACGCTCGCACCCGGGGAGCCGCGTGATATCCCCGCAGCCAATCAAGTAGAGTGTAACGACGACCTTGAGGCTAATGAAGTGCCGGGCGGCCGAGTCGACTTGGCTTGCTGCACCCGAAACGTCGAATCACTGCTCGATTGCGCGGATGATGACCGCATCCAGGTCTATGATCTCTCGACCGTCAATTGCGTGGCACCCGATCTCGAGGTTGCCAAGCTCTGTGAAGTGCATTCGGACACCAACGAAGCCACCTTCACGGTCACCGCGACCAATACCGGCGAAGTGGATCTGGTGAACTGCGTGGCGACTGATACCCTGCGCACGGGCGGCTTGTGTCCGCCAAGTGGCGACAGCATCGATCAGACACTCATGCCGGATGCACCGTTTGCGTTGGATGTAGGTGGGCAGCAAGTACTAACGGGTGGCGCGACCATCACGACCGACTCCTGCAATTTTGTGTCGGTGACCTGCCAAGATGCTATTTCGGGCGCTTATATTACCGGCGATGCTACAGCAGATTGCCCATTCACACCGCAAGAGGAAGGCTGTCTAACTCGGACACCGGGCTTCTGGGGTACGCATCCAGACGTCACTGCCAAGTACCTTGATCTCGAGGTATGCGGCACCACCCTCAACAACGTCAATGCCGGCAACGGTCATTCGGCGATCGAGGCCATGTGCTCGACCGGTCGAGACGGGCGCATACTGGGTCCGCAGTTGACGCAGCTGGTTCGTCAGTGTACCTCAGCCGCGCTTAACATCGCAGCCTCGCAGGATCTGGGTGGGAACTGCAACAGTGACTTCCCGAATATTGATGCGACCTTCTCCGCCTGCTGCGGTGGGGAAAGCATCTGCACGGGTGACACGGTTGGAGACCACAGTGTCGAGTCTTGTATCACGGCGCTGGATTTTTTCAACAACACGGATCCTGATACGTTGAGCTTCGACTTCCCCGTTGGCCGAGCCATGCCAAGAGCCTGTCAAGATTCGCGTAACAACGGCATCGTGGTCAGCCCCGGACAAGACTAGAAGTATAGTCTGATGTTTGAGGAAAGGGCGGGGCAGCTTACAAGCTCCGCCCTTGCTGAAGAGTAACAAAGCCAGACCCGCCGAAGCTTCCTTTCGGCGGGTTTTTTATTAACCTTTCTGGCGATGCCATTTGATGCACCAACACGAGGAGCAAGCCATGAATCACAAGACACTATCACCCATTCGATCCAAGCTCGCCACCGCTGTTATCGGTAGCTTCTGGTCGCTGCTCGGGGGGATGCCGTCCGCGATTGCAGATGACGTATTATCACCCGGATACCTAGCCGAAACCGTATCGATACTGGCGAGCGACAGTGCTATCCTGCCAGCCGATCAGTGCCACCGAATGGCTGCGCCCCCCCCTGCCAGGATTAAGCAAGGCTGCCTAACGCGGTCACCATCTTTCTGGGCGAGCCGCCCCGCGCTGACGGCGGGCTATCTGCAACCGGCCCTGGAGGTCTGTGGTATGTCGTTGGATACCGTCGAGCTGGGCCATGAGACATCCGCACTCGCGGCACTGTGCCCGGATGCCCGTGTTCCAGACAGTCAGTCGACCCAACTCGTCCGCCAATGCACGGCCGCTTCCCTGAACGTGGCTGCCTCGCTGGCGGAAGGCGGCAATTGCGGCAAGGCGGCCACTTTGCTGCTGCATCACTGCTGTAGCGAAAACAGCGTCTGCACAGGCGCCACGGTGGAGAATTACAATATCGAGTACTGTATTACCGCCTTAGACATGTTCAACCATTCGCGCCCGGACACGCTCAACTTCTCCAAGCCTGTGGGAGCACCTGATCTGGGTGCATGCGGGGTGTAGTTCGCCACGGCACCGTGCTGGTTATCAGTTTTTGACGTAGTACAATTCTTCGCTGCATTGTACCTGCCAACGAAAAGCCGCATTAGGCTAATAGCTAGCCTGATGCGGCTTGAGGAGAGACGGGCGTTATGAAGCTATGGCGCAAGGCGCACTAGGAAAATATCGCCGTAAACGCTATCACCAGTCAACTTTGCTCCGCCGAAATTGATTTCGCCGGTGAAATAGCCGGTAGCATAAAGCTGTCCACTTTCACTGAGGCTAACGGCGCCTAGCCCATCAGCGCTGGGGCCGCCCAGCGCTTTCGACCAGAGATGGTCGCCGGTATCTCCTTTGTATCGGGCAATTATGAGATCGGCGGCCCCTTGGCTGGTCAGCGTCGATCCGCCGAAGCTGCTGCTATTTCGGAACGTTCCCGCCATCAGCACATCGCCAGTGCTTTGGTCGATCGCCACATCGAGTCCGAAATTCCTGCCCTCACCGATGAAAACGTTGGACCAGAGATGCTTGCCGCTCACATTGTACTTTGCCAGGAACATCGAATATCGGTCGGTAGTAACCGCACCGCCACCGAAATCGGACGTTTCAAAGAAATAGCCAGTGATAACGCTGTCGCCAGTGGATTGATCCACCGCGATTCCCCAACTCTGTTCCTCGCCGACGTCGCCGATTCCACGTGCCCAGACCAGCTTGCCGGCCGCATCGAACTTTGCCAGCAGCACTTCTGGATTCCAACTGCTAGAACTGGTCAGGTTCACACTTGAGCCTTCCAATTGGATCGTTCCGTAGAAAGTGCCAGTGATCAGGATGTTGCCCTGCCCGTCGATAGCAACATCCCGGCCAACATTGTTACCTTGGCCGCTAAACTGTTTTGACCACTTGAGCGTGCCGGTCGGCGCGTACTTACTGAGGAAAATGACATCAGGGTTGTTCTGATAACCGGTGACGATAATATCTTGGGCGCTACCGACCGCAATGCCATAGCCGGCGTCGGCATTGGCCCCGCCAGCCTTTTGCACCCACACTAGCTTGCCACTGACCGAATACTTGGCAATGAAGACATCGCTGTTGCCCGAGCTGGTCACAGATTGGCTGCCAAACGGGACGGTTCCAGAAAAGGATCCGGTCACGATGACGTTGTCACTGGCATCAATGGCAACCGCGAAAGGCGTGACGGAACCTGTGCCCCGATCGACGCAAGCGGACCAGATGTGCATGCCATCGGGGTTATAGCGCGCGACCACCATGTTGCGCGTGCTGGCACAGGGGAGCGTTCCGCCGCCGAAGCTAGCGCTGTTGGCGTAATAACCGGTTATGACGACATCGCCATTGTTAGCCACAGTGATGCCATTGGCACGGTCGACCCCTGAAGTGCCGAACATTCGTGACCAGAGGTGCGCACCAGACTCCTGCTTGGTGTTGTCGGTATCATTGCTGTCAGCGATGTTCACCGTCAGGCTCACGGCGGTGGAGGTATTGGTATTGCCCGCAGCATCAAAAGCCTTGGCGGTCCAGGAGTGAGTGCCATTTTGGGCACTGGAAATTGACCAGCCGACGCTGTAAGGGGCGCTGCTATGGGTGCTGCGCAGCACACCGTTTTGATAAAACTCCACCTTGCTCACACCGACGTCGTCGGAAGCCGAGGCGCTGATGGTTACGGTCTGTGCCGTGGTGTAGGTGGTGCCCGAAGCCGGGCTGGTAATCGTCACCGTTGGCGGGGTAGTGTCCGTGCTGTCGCTGCTGGTGATATTGACTGTCAAGCTCACGGTTGTAGAAGCCGCGTTGTTGCCGGCGGCGTCATACGCCCTGGCGCTCCAGGTATGGCTGCCGTTGTTAGTACTAGTGATCGGCCAGCTAGCGTTGTAGGGTGGGCTGGTGTCAGTGCTATGGAGTGCGCCGTTCAGGTAGAACTCCACCTTGCTTACTCCGACGTTGTCGGAGGCCGAAGCGCTGATGGTTACGGTCTGTGCCGTGGTGTAGGTGGTGCCCGAGGTAGGACTGGTGATAGAGACCGTCGGGGCTTGCGTATCCAGATTGCGTCTCCAACCTTTTCCTTCCGGTGGTCCTGCCTGCACGCTGCTGACGCAAAATAGCGTACAGCATAATAAAAATTTTCCAGGAAAAGTCAATAAGTGTCGCTTAGGGGATATGCCTAGGAATAACTTCAAGAATGTAATAAAGATCATTTTGTTTCCTCTGTTTCTGGTTTAGTGGCCTATTCGTGAGAAATGATTGATCGGAACAGTAGATGCCAAGCATTTATTTCTGTAATAGCGGTATTCGGCATTTCGCGGTCAAATTTTAATGTCATGGGGCTATTCAGCCGTGACGGGAAAGAGGCGTATGCAGATAAAACTAAATCGGCTTCAAAGCAATGCAGTCGAATTGTTCTTGATGAAAATTACAATTTCATCAAGATTTTTATTTTCTTTTTAGTCTGTCTAATTTATAAAGTATTTCTAATTGAATTTTATATAAGCAAATACTATGCCATTATATTTAATTGACTTGCAATCAAGGTGTTAGCAAATTCCCTGGATAAGCGCAAAGCAGAATATATCGCCAATTTGCGACAGCTATTCAAGATTAGAGAGTAAGTAACTATTTCATAACAAATTAATTTGTCTCCACTTTGAGACGGATTAATTTGCACAGTAAAAATAATCGGCTCTTCAGGAAAATTTGTGGGTAATACTTATAACGAATATAGCGTTGGATATATTCTGCTAGGGCTTTTGAAGTAAAGGAGGGTATTGGGTCGTCTTGACCCACGTTAAACGAGCTTCTTAACTATTTGTCATACGAGCGCAGCGAGGCAATCCAATGTCAAGCAGGCCTTGAGCTGGGTGCCTCCAGGCAGGTAGCAGAAAAGATTGCCCATGGTTTTAGAAATAGCAGTGCGTATTGACACAAATCATGCTGCTGCGTAATAACCTGAATCCAGTATCGCCAAACAGCTGCTAAACTTTTTCACCCGCCGCATGATCTATATTTGGATAATTCGCCCAACAAAGGATAAGATAAAAGCCGCAGGCTGTCCGGACCGGCGGTCACTTGCAGGCCGGTTCCCAATCTAGCCAGCAGATGGCGCGTGATCTGGCATCGCTGCAATGAGGGCGGCAAGAACCTATTCAACAAAAACAGCAAGAGGATTTATGCGATTTCTTCAGCTTGTGGTGATTCTGTGGATCGGGCTATATGCCCAGGGCGCGCTGGCATTCCTGCCGATCCAGCACTGGCAAACGGCAAATGGCGTGCGCGTCTATTTTGTCGAAAACCACGATTTGCCGATACTCGATATCAGCATCGACTTTTCGGCAGGCAGCAGCACCGATACGCCCGCCACCTCCGGCCGTGCCTTGCTGACCCAGCGTCTGCTGACCCTGGGCGCAGGCGGCATGCCGGAAGACCGGATCGCGGAGACGCTGGCCGATGTCGGCGCGCAGCTCGGCAGCCAGTTTGACCGCGACCGGGCCGGCCTGTCGTTGCGCACCCTGAGCAGCCAAGCTGAACGAGACCAGGCCCTGGACGTGCTGGCACGGGCCGTGCAGCATCCTGAATTTCCTGAACCGGTCGTGGACCGGGAGCGCACACGCCTGATCGCCGCACTCAGAGAAGCGGACACCAAGCCGGAAGTGATTGCCGACAGAGCCTTGATGCAAATGCTCTATGGCACCCATCCCTATGGTCTGCGGGAATCCGGCGAGCCGGAGACGCTGGCTGCGCTCACCCGCCAGGATTTGGCCGATTTCTACCGGCACCGCTATACGGCCAGTCAGGCGGTGATCGCGATCATCGGCGATATCCAGCGCGACGCAGCGGGCCGGATTGCGGAATCGCTGACCAAGGATCTACCAGCCGGCAAAGCACCCGCCAGGCTGCCGCCCGTCACGGCACCGGCACCGCGGACGCAGAAAATCGATCATCCGGCCACCCAAAGCCATATCCAGCTGGCCTACCCCGGATTGACCCGCGATGATCCCGATTATTTCCCGCTGCTGGTTGGCAACTACATCCTCGGCGGCGGCGGGTTCGTTTCCCGTCTGATGGAGGAGATCCGGCAGGCCCGCGGGCTGGCTTATGGCGTACGCAGCGCATTCTCGCCCTTCAAGGAACAAGGGCCATTCGAGATCAGCCTGCAGACCAAAAAGGAGCAGGCCGAGCAGGCATTGCAGCTGACCCGGCAGGTACTGCGGGAGTTTGTTGAACAGGGCCCCACCAAACAGGAATTGCAGGCTGCCCAGCAAAATCTCGTCGGCGGATTTCCGCTTCGCATCGACAGCAACCGCAAGATACTTGGCTATCTGGGCATGATTGGCTTTTATCAATTGCCGCTAACCTACCTGGAAGACTATGTCAAGGCCGTGGAAAAAGTCACGCGGGCACAGATCAAGGATGCCTTCCAACGGCGCATCGACCCGGCCGGCATGGTCACTGTAGTGGTAGGGGTTGCGGATTGACACGGACTGCTTCGATATCCAGAACAGGTAGAGTCCGCGTCATAGGCGGGGCATGGCGCAGCCGTCTGATTCGGTTTGCCGACTGTGCCCAGCTGCGGCCGACCCCGGACCGGGTGCGAGAAACGCTGTTCAACTGGCTGGGTCAGGATTTAAGCGGAAAAACCTGTCTGGATCTTTTTGCCGGCAGCGGCGCACTCGGTTTTGAAGCTGCGTCACGCGGGGCCGAGCAGGTAGTGATGGTCGAGCGCGACAGACAACTGATCCACGACCTGCGCGCGGCAATCGACCAGTTGCGTGCCTCGCAAATCAGGCTCGAACAGAGGGATGCGCAGGCATTCCTGCGTTCGGATAATAAGCAATATGATGTGGTCTTTCTCGATCCGCCATTCGCATCCGGCTTGCTGTCCGAAGCGCTGGCATTGCTGCCACCCCGCCTAGCGGATCACGCTGTGGTTTATGTGGAATGCGGTGCGCCGTTCTGTCCGGATGATAGCTGGTCGATATGGAAACAAGGCCGGGCAAGCAAGGTGCATTATTATTTATTGCGTTTAAGGCAGAATGGATAAAGCCATTTACCCCGGTACCTTTGACCCCATCACACGCGGGCATGAGGATCTGGTGCATCGCGCCTCGAAACTGTTTGACGAGGTGGTGGTGGCCGTCGCGGCAGACAGCGGCAAATCGACTTTTTTCTCGCTGGATGAGCGCGTGGCAATGGCCAGGGCTGTTCTCGCGGATTACCCTAACGTCAAGATAATGGGCTTTTCTGGTCTGTTGATGGAGTTTTCACGCCAGCAACAGGCCCGCATCATTATGCGTGGCCTGCGAGCGGTTTCCGATTTTGAATACGAATTTCAGCTGGCGGGCATGAATCGGAGGCTATACCCTGATGTGGAAACAATCTTCCTGACGCCTTCCGAGCAGTATATGTTCATTTCCGCGACGATTGTGCGCGAGATCGCTCGCCTGGGCGGGGATGCGAGCAAATTCGTGCACCCGCTCGTTGCCGAACAGTTATACAAAAAAAGATGACAATTTAAGAGGAAAAAATGGCATTAATTATTACCGATGAATGCATCAATTGCGATGTATGTGAGCCGGAGTGTCCCAACCAGGCCATTTCCCAGGGCGAGGAAATTTACGAGATCAACCCTGACCACTGCACCGAATGCGTCGGTCACTACGACACGCCGCAGTGTGTGGAAGTCTGTCCGGTCAGCTGCATCATAATCGATCCGGACAGAACCGAGAGCCAGGCACAACTACAGGAGAAATACCGCTCGCTGACTACTGCCGGGAACCCAGCTCTTCAGGAATAGCATAGCGCCGCGGCCCAAAAATCGATGTGCCGATTCTGACGATGGTCGCGCCTTCGGCAATCGCGTTCTCCAAATCCTCCGACATGCCCATCGACAGGGTGTCGATATCGAATCCCTGCTGCTGCAGTTGCTCAAAAATCTCCCGCAGCATTTGAAACTGCTCCCGCTGCAGCGCCGTGACAGCCGTCAGTTCGGGAACAGCCATCAGGCCGCGCAGTTTCAGGCGCGGCAAATCCCTGACAAACGACGCCAGCTCCAGCACCTTGTCCGGATCCACGCCACTTTTGGTGATTTCCCCACTCACATTGACCTGTACACACACCTGCAACGGCGGCAATGATTCAGGCCTGGCCGACGCCAGGCGGGTGGCGATTTTTTCCCGGTCGATGCCGTGCACCCAGGCGAAATTCTCGGCGATCGGCTTGGTCTTGTTGCTCTGAATCGGCCCGATGAAATGCCATTCTATCGGCAGATCTGCCAGTGCGCGGACTTTCATCAGCCCCTCCTGCAGATAATTCTCCCCGAACACGGTTTGTCCGGCCTCCCAGGCCTCTCGCAGATTTTCTGGGGGATTGGTTTTGCTGGCCGCGAGCAACTGGATGGTGGCTGGGTCGCGTCCGGCTTTGTTGGCAGCATCGATGATGCGGGCTTTGACAGTTTCCAGGCGTGAAGCAATCGTGGTCATGGTTTACTAGATAATAAGTTGAATAAACATAGAATAATACGCCTCTCTACAATCTTCAGCAGATGCATGCCGCGCAAAGCGCATGGCATGCACCACACCGAAACTGAAAATGGTCCAGAGGCATACAAGATAACGCAAACATCACGGCGGGAAGCGGCGGTTTCTCTTCTGAAAAGAAGCTCAATTTTAATCGATTTGTTCCGTTTCAAATCGAGCTGGTTCGTGCGCCGGGCCAGAAAACCTTATTGATCAATCCGCACTCTCTGCCAGCGGGTGCCACGGGCATTGCTTATGAACATAGTAGAGTTACTCTCCTTTGCGGTCAAGAATAACGCATCCGATCTGCATTTATCCGCGGGCATGCCGCCCATGATCCGGCTATACGGCGAAATCCGGCGTGTCAATCTGCCAGCCATGGCACCCACGGCCGTGCACGCCATGGTATCCGGCATCATGAACGACGGACAGCGCAAGCAGTATGCCGATTCACTGGAATGTGACTTTTCCTTCGCAATTCCCGATCTGGCGCGCTTCCGGGTCAATGCTTTCCATACCAGCCGGGGCGCGGCGGCGGTCATACGCGCGATACCTGACCAGGTTCCCACGCTCGAAGCGCTCGGCGCACCTGGCATCCTGGCCGAAATTGCGCAGCAGACACGTGGCATTGTGCTCGTCACGGGTCCGACCGGTTCTGGCAAATCGACCATGCTTGCGGCCCTGGTTGACGCGATCAACGACACACAGCATGGCCATATTCTGACCTTGGAAGATCCCATTGAATTCGTCCACCAGAGCAAAAAATGTCTGATCAATCAACGCGAAATTGGCCGGGACACGCATAGTTTCAGCAATGCCCTGCGCGCGGCGTTGCGGGAAGACCCGGATATCATTCTGGTAGGTGAAATGCGCGACCTGGAGACCATCCGCCTGGCCCTGACTGCTGCAGAAACCGGTCATCTGGTGCTTGCGAGCCTGCATACCAGTTCAGCGGCCAAAACGGTCGACCGGATTATCGATGTGTTTCCAGCCGAAGAGAAGGGCATGATCCGGGCGATGCTGTCCGAATCCCTGCGCGCGGTCATTTGCCAGACTTTGCTCAAAACCAGGGAAGGCACTGGACGAGTGGCTGCGCATGAGATCATGCTCGGCACCCCGGCCATCCGCAACCTGATCAGGGAAGGCAAAGTGGCCCAGATGTATTCGACCCTCCAGACCAGTCAGGCGATTGGCATGCAAACGCTGGATCAGCACTTGGCCGAATTGGTCAAACGCGACGTCATTTCAAGCGCTACAGCGCGCAGCGCAGCCGTGCACAAGGATCATTTCGGACATGCGCCCGCACCGGCCTCTTGAACGGATCGCCAAGCAAACATGCCGCTTGAGGCATCCAGCATCAAGACCGGGTTGACGTTGGGTGGGCTTGATGCGCCACTCCTGTGGCTCGCAACACGGACCGGGTGCGCTTGCACACCGTCAAACGTTGATCGCCGCCAGCAAATCACCTTGCATCACAAAAAACCGGTGCACAAGTGCACCCTACAGCGGAAAATTGCAAACGGTTTCTCAGTCATTCACTGTGCTGATCACGCCGCCTCCCAGGCAGACATTGCTTTCATAAATCACCACCGATTGCCCCGGTGTGACCCCCCACTGCTGGGCAGCAAAGCCAATACGGCAAACCGCCTGTTCGAAACCGAGAATCGTGCATGGGGCATCAGTCTGGCGATAGCGAATCTTTGCCGCATAGACCCAATAGGGATGCGGAGGCGTGCCGCTGATCCAGGAGAGATCCTCGGCCGTCAGCATGGAACGGAACAGGGCCGGATGATCATGCCCCTGCACCACATAGAGCAGATTGTTTGCCATATCTTTATCCGCCACAAACCATGGCCGCTCATCGCCCCCGCGCGTCCCGCCGATTCCCAGACCCTGCCGCTGCCCAATGGTGTAATACATCAATCCCTGGTGCTGCCCCACCACCCTGCCGTCCAAGGTTCTGATTTCACCCGGCTCTATCGGCAAGTAGCGGTTGAGAAATTCACGGAACGGGCGTTCGCCAATGAAACAGATACCGGTGCTGTCCTTCTTGCTGGAATTGGGCAACCCATGTTCGCGCGCGATCCTGCGCACATCGCGCTTGTAAAGATGTCCGATCGGGAAAAGGGTGCGTGCCAGCTGTTGCTGGTTCAGCCGGTAGAGAAAATAGCTCTGGTCCTTGTTGCCATCCTCGCCTTTGAGCAGTTGATACAAACCCTCCACTTGCCGGACCTGCGCATAATGGCCGGTTGCAATCCAGTCGGCGCCCATCGTTATCGCATGTTCCAGGAATGCCTTGAACTTGATTTCACTGTTACACAACACGTCCGGATTGGGTGTCCGCCCCGCCTTGTATTCAGCGAGAAACAAATTGAAAACACGTTCCCTGTATTCCGCAGAAAAATTGACGACTTCCAGCGGTATGTCGAGAATGTCGGCGACCGACACTGCATCGAGAAAGTCCTGGCGCGAAGAGCAATATTCGTCGGTATCGTCTTCCTCCCAGTTTTTCATGAAAAGACCCACCACATCGTAACCTTGCTGCTTCAGCAACAAGGCTGCCACGGAAGAATCCACGCCGCCGGACATACCGACCACAACACGTTGTTTTTTCATTATGTCAAACTGTTTTTTTATTGTGCGGATAAACCCAAATTCGCAAACTGAAGTGATGCGGGAGCGATACCGGCTTGCGTGCACCATGCAACCGCCAGGCTAAGCACTCGGGCATGCATGTCAATAGTAACATTGTCTTGCAGCGGTCAGTAAATGACGGGAATCGGGTCCAGACTGCGCCATAAATACCAAGTGGCGACCGAGCGCCAGGGCCGCCAGTTGTCGGCGATAGCACTGATCCTGTTTTTACTCACCGGCTGACTGGCATTGTAATGGATGCTGACCGCGCGCTGCAGGCCGACATCGGCCAATGGCAGCACGTCGGGACGATGGAGATGAAAAATCAAAAACATTTCGGCTGTCCAACGGCCGATACCCTTTACTTGGGTAAGCGCTGCGATCAAGTCTTCATCGTCCATTTCACGCCAGACTAGCGCTTTCAGCCCGCCCTGCAGGAAATGGCTGGACAAATCCCGCAGGAATTCGGCCTTCCTGGCCGACAACCCGCAAGCTCTCAGTACGTCCGCATCCACCAACTCCAGTGCCTGGGGCGTCATTTCAGGCAGCGCCACCACCATTCTTTGCCAGACGCTAGCCGCGGCCTTGACTGAGATTTGCTGCCCAACGATAGCCCGCACCAATGTGGAAAAAGCATCGCCAGAGCCTTCCAGGCGCGCGTCACCATGGCGCTGAATCAGCCGCTGTATCACTGGATCGCACGCCGATAAATGTTGGGTCGCTTGCTGCCAAAAAACAGGTGCCATTCTGGCTTAACCTGCCATCCTTGAGCGCATGCCATTCGGCAGACATCGATCAGCGTTATCCATAAAGTCATCCATCATGCTTGAGTCCTCCCAGTATCGGGCCACGCCAGATGTTACCTGACATGGCCAAACGGCGATACCTTGCCTTACGCCATGGTCCAAAAACCGGATCTCCTTCCCTCGCCCAGGCAGGCATTTCCGGATCAGCCATCGCCTTGAATGGCACCCGCCTCCCCATAAAGCCGGAAATAGACCAATTAAGCGTCAATATTCTACAAAAATAATTACCCTAAATTCTGTTAAGTGCCTGTCAACAAAACAAATTTTTTGTTTTTATCTTGACCCTGAAATTTTTTTTGATTAAAGTGGGTAAAAGTGGTGAAATAAGTAATAATAGTGGGGAGCAGTGGAGCGTTGCGGTTTTCTGACCAGCAAGCGCCTCCATCAAAATCAAAGGGGATGGGATGTTTCGTGGTGTCACGCAACTGAGCCTTGATAGCAAGGGGAGACTTGCAATTCCTGCCCGGTATCGAGACGAACTGTTGACCCGTTGCGCGGGCAACATCGTCATCACTGCCGACCCTTCCAGGTGCTTGCTGATATATCCCCAGCCCGCGTGGGAGCCAATAGAAAAAAAATTGAACGGACTTTCCAGTTTCAATCCCCAGATTCGTAGCTTGCAAAGACTCATTATCGGCAATGCCAGTGATGTTGAGATGGATGGTTCAGGCCGCATACTGGTCGCGCCGCCTTTGCGTCAGTTTGCTGGCTTGCAAAAAGAAGTGGTGCTGGCCGGACAGGGTGAAAAATTTGAACTTTGGGATGTAGAGAAATGGAATCTGGAGATCGAAGCGGCACTCGTTTACAAAGACGGCAACATGCCTCCCGAACTAGAAGGGTTTTCACTATGACGCGGTGGTAAAACACCGTGCATGCCCCGGTTTTATTGACAGAAGCGGTTGATGCGCTGTGTATCAAGACGAACGGTACTTATGTGGATGGCACATTCGGCCAAGGCGGCCACAGCCGGCTGATCCTGTCTCGTCTGGGTGAACAAGGCCGGCTGATCGCGTTCGACAAGGATCCGACAGCCATCTTGGCCGCCGAGGCCATCCAGGACAAGCGACTGCATATCGAACACAGCAGTTATGCCAACATGCAGATGGCATTGCAGGCATTGGGAATCAATGGTGTTGACGGTATCTTACTGGATCTCGGCGTGTCCTCCATCCAACTGGACAAGGCTGCGCGCGGATTCAGCTTCCGGCAGGAAGGACCACTGGACATGCGCATGGATACCAGCCGCGGAAAAACGGCAGCCGAGTGGCTCGCCACCGTAACAGAAACAGATTTAAAAGAGGTGATCAGAGATTATGGCGAAGAACGGTATGCTGGGTCGATTGCAAGAGCAATTGTTATGGCACGGGCACAGCAGCCCATCACTACCACGCTTCAGCTTGCCGAAATTGTTGCAGCGGTCGTGCGCGCGCGCGGTCATGGGTGGGAATACCGGCAGCATCCGGCGACGCGGACTTTTCAAGCGATACGGATTCATCTCAACCAGGAGCTTGAAGAATTGTCGATGACACTGCCGCAATGCGTGAACATGCTGAATCCGGCTGGCCGGCTGGTTGTGATCAGCTTTCATTCGCTGGAAGACCGTATCGTCAAGCGCTTTATGCGCCAGCAGGCCAAGTCCGACACGCTGCCGCGCAAGCTGCCTGTGCGTGCGCAAGAAGCGCTCATGCAAAGCCAGCAGACATTAACCGTCATGGGTAAAAAAATTCGCCCGGGTGCAAACGAGATTGCTGCCAACCCGCGGGCACGTAGCGCCATCATGCGGGTGGCGGAAAAATCAGGAACTGGCATGGTAACCAGATGATCAAGCTGAATATATTCCTATTTCTGACACTGATCGCTTGCGGACTGGGAATAGTCACTGCCCGCCACGAAGCACGTAAAATTTTCATGGCCCAGGAAAAAGAGCAGAAACTGACGGAACAGTTGAACACCGAGTGGGACCAGTTGCAATTGGAGCAAAGTACGCTGGCGATGCATGCACGAGTGGAAAAAATTGCAAGAAAACAACTTGATATGGTCAGCCCGCCGGCCGAAAGCATTCTTGTACTTGATACCAGCAAAATCACAGGTCTATCCAGATGATTATTTCATCTTTCAAACCCGCCCAATCGAATGCATCGTATTTCCCGGCATGGCGTGCACGCCTCATGCTCGGATTGCTGTTGCTGGGCTTGCTCACACTGGTCGGCCGGGCGCTCTACCTGCAGGGGTTGAACAAGGATTTTTTACAGCAGCAAGGGCAATCCCGTTACAGCCGTGTCATCGAACAGAATGCCCTGCGGGGAAGTATCAGAGACCGCAACGGTGAGATCCTGGCAATCAGTGCTCCGGTCAAGTCCATATGGATCAATCCGCAAGAAGTCATCGCGACCCCGGAACAAGTTAAGGCATTGGCAAATCTAATCGGTGTCAAAGAAACCACCGTGCAAAAACGCATCGATAGCGGCAAGAAATTCATGTACCTGAAAAGACAATTACCCCCGCAAATAGCCGCCAGTGTTGCCCAACTGAATATTAAAGGCGTCTATCTGAAACGTGAATTTTACCGCTACTACCCGACCCGTGAATTGGCCGCACATATCCTTGGTTTCACCGATATCGATGGCAGAGGACAAGAGGGCGTGGAGCTGGCCTGGCAAGACGTGCTCACCGGTGAGCATGGCAAACGGCGCGTCATCCAAGATCGCATCGGTCGCGTGGTGGAAGACGTCGAGCGGATTCGCTCCCCGAAACCCGGCCAGGATCTGACCTTGTCGATTGATAGCAAAATACAATACCTTGCCTACCGGGAACTGGAACGTGCAATCAAAACCCACCAAGCCAAAGCGGGTAGTATTGTGGCGCTCGATGTACAAACCGGTGAAGTCCTGGCAATGGCCAACTACCCGGCCTTCAACCCGAATCAGCGCGCCAGCATGAACAACGAAACCATCCGTAATCGTGTGCTGGTGGATGCCTTCGAACCCGGATCAACACTGAAACCTTTCGCTGTGGCTGTGGCAATGGAAACCGGCCGGGTCAAACCCGATACCCTGATGGAAACTGCCGGCGGCACCTTCAAAATAGGCAGGGCCGTGATACGCGATATCCGCGACAAAGGTAATTTGACCGTCTCCCAAGTCATCCAGGCATCAAGCAATGTTGGCGCGGCCAAGATCGCGCTGATGCTGCCTCCCCAAACTTTCTGGGAAATGCTCAACCGTTCCGGTTTTGGTACAGAATCCGGCTGCGGCTTCCCCGGGGAAGTCAGCGGCCGCCTGCGTGCCTATCACACATGGCGGCCGATCGAACAGGCCACCATGTCCTATGGACACGGCATCTCGGTCAATCTCATGCAATTGGCACGCGCCTACACCATTTTTGCTACCGGAGGCGAGTTGAAACCGGTCACTTTGCTCAAGCGCGACTTGCCCGCCGTCGGTCAGAAAGTCATTTCACGCGACACTGCACTGGCTGTGAGCAATATGCTGGAACTCGCGGTCCAGCCCGAAGGCACGGGCTCGCAAGCAAGCATCAGCGGCTACCGGGTAGCAGGCAAAACCGGCACTGCCCATAAACGCCTGGAAAAACAAAAAGGTTATGCCAAGAACCGCTATATCTCTTCCTTTGTGGGCTATGCCCCAGCCTCGGATCCGCGCGTAGTGATCGCCATCATGATCGACGAACCCTCCACCGGCGGGCATTATGGCGGGGTGGTGGCTGCACCGGTGTTCAGCCGGGTCATGGAAGGTGCGCTCAGAATTCTCAATGTACCGCATGACGAACCTTTGAAAAATATGGTGACGTCGCCCCCATTCAGCAGGCCGGAAAACAAGGGGTGAGCGTGACGTCAAGTTCAAAATCAACCGACAACTTTGCCACCTGCCTGCAGGACCAGCTCGGCATTACGGTGCGCCGCCTGGTAGCGGACAGTCGGGAATTGCTGCCGGGCGATACATTTGTCGCCTATGCGGGCGAACGCTACGATGCGCGCCAGGACATTCCTCGTGCGATCACGCTCGGCGTCAACGCAGTCATTTGGGAAAAGCAGGGGTATGCGTGGAATCCGGCCTGGCAATTGCCCAATCTTGCCGTCACGGGGTTGCGTCACAAGGCCGGTCAGCTCGCCAGTCAAATCTACGGCCACCCGTCCCGTCAGCTATGGCTGGTTGGGATTACGGGCACCAATGGCAAAACCTCATGCAGTCACTGGTATGCCCAAGCCATGACAGCCCTGGGCAAAAAAACAGCTGTCATCGGCACCCTGGGCCATGGCTTCTCGGATGCCTTGAGCCATTCAGCGTACACCACACCTGACGCCATGCAGCTGCAACAGCTGCTGGCTGAATGCTTGCAGCAGGACGCACAGTCCATCGCCATGGAAGTTTCCTCGCATGGCCTTGCTCAAGGAAGAGTCATCGGCTCGGAATTCTCCGTTGCGGTTTTGACCAACTTGTCG
The DNA here is from genome assembly GCF_050584665.1 of Nitrosomonas sp. ANs5. Classification (NCBI taxonomy): domain Bacteria; kingdom Pseudomonadati; phylum Pseudomonadota; class Betaproteobacteria; order Nitrosomonadales; family Nitrosomonadaceae; genus Nitrosomonas; species Nitrosomonas sp. ANs5. The sequence continues at coordinate 14,157 of NZ_JBEUDO010000017.1, read as the reverse complement.
CGCGATCACCTGGATTATCATGGCAGCATGGATGCCTATGCAGCCACCAAGGCAAAACTGTTTTTCTGGCATGGCCTGAAACGAGCAGTATTGAATCTGGACGAGGTGCTGGGGGTGGAGTTGTCGCGCCAGCTGGCAGGCAGCAATCTGCCGCTCATCGGCTATGGTTTCCAGCAGCCGCGCCAGGACAGCTGGACCGCCAAAAATCAGCAAATACTGTATGGCAGCAACCTGCAAGTCACGGCGCACAACATTGCCTTCGATGTGGAATATTGTGGTCAGCGGGCGCGCCTGCAAAGCAACGTCACGGGCCGCTTCAATGCCTACAATCTGCTCGCGGTATTGGCCACCCTGCTTGCCAGCGATATCGCGCTCGAAGACGCCGTCGCTGCCCTGCAGACAGTCCGGCCGATTGCTGGTCGCATGGAAAAACTGGGAGGCGGCAGCCAGCCTACGGTGATCGTTGATTATGCGCACACCCCGCATGCGTTATGTGAAGTGCTGACCGGATTGCGCGAGATGCTCAACGGTGCGCGCACAGGTAACGCCACCCGGAATAAACGCCCCAAATTGATTTGTGTCATTGGCTGTGGCGGTGATAGAGACCAAGGCAAACGCCCCCTGATTGGGGAAATTGTCTCCCGGCTGGCTGACGAAGTCATCATCACCAGCGACAACCCGCGCAATGAACCGCCTCATGACATCATCCGCGATATTATGCAGGGTGTCCATGGCGGGCGCTGCGCGATCGAAGCCGATCGGGCCGCCGCAATCTATCGTGCTATTCACAGTGCCCGCCCCGGGGATGTGGTACTCATCGCCGGCAAAGGTGCCGAAGCTCACCAGGAAATCGCGGGCAAGAAACATCCTTTTGATGATCGCGAGGTCGCGCGGCAGGTACTGCATGATCTGGCCAATTTGAATCTGCAGGTGCAAGGGTGATGAACGTACAGGAAGCCGCTTCGGTGCTGCATGCCGACTGGCTGGGTGGCAATCCGGTTTTCACCGGTGTGAGCACTGATAGCCGCAGCCTGAAAGCGGGCGATCTCTTCGTCGCATTATCCGGTGAGCGCTTTGATGGCCATCGCTTTATTCCTGAAGCGATCGAAAAAGGCGCGGTGGCTGCGATGGTCACGAAAGCAGCTGACGTCATACAAGCAAAACCTGATTTTGGCTGGCTGCGCGTAGGAGATACCCGGCTCGGGTTCGGTCAATTGGCAGCAAGCTGGCGCCAGCGATTTACGCTCCCACTGATTGCCGTCACAGGCAGCAACGGCAAAACCACCGTCAAGGAAATGCTGGCAGCCATTTGCCGGCATGCGGCCGGCAGCGAGCGGGTACTGGCAACCGCCGGCAACCTGAATAATGACATCGGCGTGCCGCACATGCTACTGCAACTGCATGCAAACCATGCTTATGCGGTCATTGAGATGGGCATGAACCATGCCGGTGAAATCGCCTATTTGACCCGGCTGGCGGCTCCCACGGTTGCAATTATCACCAATGCCGGGAACGCACATATCGCCCAACTGGGCACGACCAAGGCCATCGCATCGGCCAAGGGGGAAATTTTCCAAGGCCTGGATGCAAGCGGGATTGCGGTAATCAATGCGGACGATCCCTATGCATCGCTCTGGCGGCAGCTCGCAGGGAACAGGTACATCCTCGATTTCGGCTTGAATAGTCAGGCCAAAATCAGCGCCCGAACCATTGCTCATCCAGGCGGCAACGCCTGGTCGTTTCGACTGCCGTCCGGGCATACCGAAGTATTGCTGCAAGTACCAGGCAAGCACAACGTTTACAACGCACTCGCTGCCGCTGCCGCCGCTTCAGCCATAGGCATAGACAAAACCGCCATCGTGGCCGGTTTGCATGCATTCTCGGGCATATCCGGGCGCCTGCAGAAACAGCCGGGCCGGCATCGTTCCACACTGATCAATGACGCCTACAATGCCAATCCGGAATCCATGTGGGCAGCACTGGCAGTACTTGCGGACACACCTGGAAAAAAAATACTGGTGATGGGCGATATGGGGGAACTGGGTATGGATGCGGCCAAGTTTCATCACCGGATTGGTCAACAAGCGCGTACGGCGGGCGTGCAGACGCTGCTGGCGTTAGGCGAGCTCAGCGCGCACGCTGTGGCCGGCTTCGGTGAAGGGGCACATCATTTCACCAGCATGGATGACTTGCTGACAAAGGCGGAAAGCTGTCTCGCCACAGATGTCACCTTGCTGGTCAAGGGGTCGCGTTTCATGCGGATGGAACGCGTCATTGAACAATTGAAGGCCTGATGGCCATTTTCCTTGCGATCAGCGCATACACGATGAATAGTCAACAAAACCATTACACCCGGACTGGCAAGACTGTCCAAGGATCGGCGGGAGAGCAATAGAATGTTATTGACCCTCTCCCAATGGATTGCAGAAGACATCCGCGCCTTCAATGTATTCGGCTATATCACGCTGCGCACCATGCTGGCCGCGCTGACCGCATTGATCATTTCATTTCTGATCGGGCCGGCCATGATCCGTAGCCTGACCGCCCGCAAGATCGGTCAATCCGTGCGCGATGACGGCCCTCAATCACACTTGGTCAAGGCGGGCACCCCGACAATGGGGGGCGCACTTATTCTGATAGCCGTGATGATCACAACGCTATTGTGGGCGGATCTCACCAACCATTATGTCTGGGTGGCCCTGCTGACGACACTGGGTTTTGGCTTGATAGGCTGGGTCGACGATTACCGCAAGGTTATGCAACGCAATTCCAAAGGGCTTTCAGCAGCAGCCAAGATTTTCTGGCAGTCCATCATCGCCCTGTTGGTCGCAACCTATCTTGTCATGACTGCCGAGCTTCCCCAGCAAACCGACATGATCGTGCCCTTCTTCAAGGAAGTGGCGATCCCCTTGGGCACCTCCCTGTTCATCCTGCTGACCTACCTGGTAATTGTTGGCACCAGCAATGCGGTCAATTTAACCGATGGGCTAGATGGTCTGGCCATCATGCCGACAGTCATGATCAGCGGCGCATTGGCCATCTTTGCCTATCTCGCCGGTCATGTCGTATTTGCCAAATACCTTGGCATTCCGCATATTCCGAATGCCGGGGAACTGGCCGTTTTCTGCGGGGCATTGGCTGGCGCCGGTCTGGCATTTCTGTGGTTTAACACCAATCCCGCGGAAGTGTTCATGGGCGATGTCGGCGCGCTGGCATTAGGGGCTGCATTGGGTGTGGTCACTGTCATCGTTCGTCAGGAGATCGTGTTGGTCATCATGGGTGGCGTATTTGTCATGGAAGCGCTTTCAGTCATGATCCAGGTGGCTTCCTACAAGCTGTTTGGCCAACGCGTATTCCGGATGGCACCGCTGCATCATCATTACGAACTCAAGGGCTGGAAAGAAAATCAGGTGGTTGTGAGATTCTGGATCATCACCATCATTCTAGTGCTGGTTGGGCTGTCAACATTGAAACTACGATGAATTTATCCGGCAAAAAAATCCTGATACTGGGCATGGGTAAAACCGGCGTGTCAATGGCCAAATGGCTATCGCGCGCGGGCGCATTGATATCGGCTGCCGATACGCGCGTCCCCGCCCCCAACCAGGCTCTGATCAGCCAGATCATTCCACAAGAGAGAATATATGCTGGTCCGCTCCGGGCCGCTATTTTCCAGGATCTCGACGCAATCGCCATCAGTCCCGGCGTCGCCTTGACCGAGCCACTGGTACAGACGGCCCTGCAAGGCGGTCTGCCGGTTATGGGCGATATCGAGTTGTTTGCACTGGCACTGGATCAGTTCGATCAACAGCATGCAAAAATAGTGGCGATTACAGGCTCCAATGGTAAAAGCACGGTGACCACCATGGTCGGCGAGATGGCCAGGAGCGCTGGATGGGATGTAGAAGTGGCAGGCAATATTGGGTTGGCTGCCCTGGATGCCCTCATGAACAGATTGGATGCGGACAAATGGCCGCATTTGTGGGTGCTCGAGCTTTCCAGTTTTCAACTGGAAACCACGCGCAACCTGTGCCCCGATGCAGCAACCGTCCTGAATCTGAGCGAAGACCATCTGGATCGTTACCCCAGTATTCAAGAATATGCCGCAGCCAAAGCCAGAATTTTCTTCAACGAGCGCTGCACGCACGGGACACAAGTACTCAATCGGGATGATCCCAAGGTTTGTGCCATGGCCCGAAGCAACAGCAAACAATTGACCTTTGGCATGACTGCACCGGTTTCGGACGAGGAATTCGGCCTGCTGCCGGATGGCTCGGATTTATGGCTGGCACAAGGCAACACCTGTCTACTCAAGACCAGCGAGCTCGCGGTGGCCGGTCTGCATAATGCAGTCAATGCACTGGCAGCCCTGGCGCTGTGCCGGGCTATTGCACTCCCCTACGAACCGTTGCTACGCGCCTTGCGGACATTCAGGGGATTGCCGCACCGCATGCAAAAAATCAGCGAAATCAATGGCGTCACATTTTTCGATGATTCCAAAAGCACCAACGTCGGTTCAACCATGGCCGCATTGAACGGCCAGCAAAAAAACATCATCCTGATCGCTGGCGGGGACGGCAAAGGACAGGATTTCACACCGCTAAAACAACCGATCATCAAGCATGTACGCAGCATCGTGTTGCTGGGACGTGATGCCGACAAGATGGCAGCCATTCTCGAGGATTGCGACATCACCGTGCACCGGGCAGCGACCATGGAAGAAGCCGTTCAGGTCAGTTTTCTGCTGGCCGAATCCGGGGATATCGTTTTGCTTTCTCCGGCCTGCGCCAGTCTGGACATGTTCAACAGTTATATCCACCGGGCCGAGGTCTATCTTGCCGCTGTCAAAGCCATCGAACACAAATTCATCCTGACCGCTCAGACTTGCCATTGACGAATATGAGTACATCCACCCTTCACCGTCAACCCATCGAAACCGTACTGGACATGCATCTGATCTGTTCGGTACTGGCGTTGCTTGGCCTGGGACTGGTCATGGTGTACTCCGCTTCCATTGCAATCGCCGAGACGGAACGCGACACACACGGCGCCTACTACTACCTGATCAGACAAAGCGCCTATATCCTGGCAGGGCTGATTTTTGGCTATATCGCCTTTCAGGCTCCGCTGCATGTCTGGCGGGAATACAGCCCGTATCTACTCGTGGGCGGTATTTTTCTATTGGTTCTGGTTCTGATTCCGGGTGTCAGCCGTGAAATCAATGGCAGTCATCGCTGGCTTTCATTGGGGGTAGTGAATTTTCAGCCATCCGAATTGATGAAGCTGCTGATATTGGTTTTTACTGCTGATTATGTGGTGCGCAAGGCAGCTTACCGGAACCATTTCTTCAAGGGCTTCGTGCCCATTCTCTGTACGCTGCTGATCGTCGCGGTTCTATTGCTGCAAGAGCCTGATTATGGCGCATTGGTCGTCACCATCGCCATCGTACTGGGCATCATGTTCATGGGCGGGATGAGCCTGAAAATATTCCTGATACTGGCCTGTCTGCTGCCGCTGCCACTGATTCTGCTGATTTCGCTGGAACCCTACCGGATGGACCGGATTATCGCCTTCATGGACCCCTGGGCAGATCCCTTTGACAAAGGCTATCAGCTCAGCCATGCATTGATCGCCTTTGGGCTTGGCGAATGGTGGGGAGTCGGTCTCGGGGGGAGCGTCGAAAAGCTGCATTATTTGCCAGAAGCGCATACCGATTTCATGCTTGCGGTTCTGGCGGAAGAACTGGGTCTGGCAGGTGTCGCCACCGTGACGGCACTCTTCGCCTGCCTGCTGGTGCGCGCATTCAGCATTGGCCGGACCGCCATCATGCATGGCGATCATTTCGCCGCACTGGTCGCGCAGGGGATCGGCATCTGGCTAGGGTTGCAGGCCTTTATCAATATGGGGGTCAACATGGGCTTGCTGCCGACCAAAGGACTCACCTTGCCATTCATGAGTTATGGCGGCAGCAGCATCGTTATCAACTGTATGGCGATGGCCTTATTGCTGCGCATCGACTGGGAAAACCGGCTCAAACGCAAGGGGCTGAGTGTATGAACCCGTATTGGCATTCGCGGAATACTTCTTCACATAAGGGGGGCGTACCATGGCGCGCACACTCATGATTATGGCCGGTGGGACGGGTGGCCATGTGTTCCCGGGGCTGGCCGTGGCCAGCCACATGCAGGCCAATGGCTGGCAAGTCGTGTGGCTAGGCACTCAGCAGGGCATGGAGGCGACGCTGGTGCCCCAGTATGGCTTTCCGATCGAGCTCATCCAATTCTCGGGCTTGCGCGGAAAAAAACTGCTGGAACAATTATTGCTCCCCTGGCGATTACTGAGAGCCTTCTGGCAAAGCCTGCGCAGTTTGCAGCGCCGCCGGCCTGATGTGGTCCTAGGAATGGGCGGCTATCCCGCCCTGCCGGGCGGCATGATGGCAGTCCTGCTCGGAAAACCGCTGCTGATTCATGAACAGAACACGATTGCCGGATTGACCAACAGAGTGCTTGCCAAAATCGCCGACCGCGTACTGCTGGGTTTTCCCGGCGCCCTCTCTGGCCGGACAGAGCAGGTCCTGGTCACAGGCAACCCGATCCGGCCGGAAATTGCACAGCTGCCCTTGCCTGAGCAACGCTATGCGGCACGCACGGGCAAGCTCAAGCTCTTGGTCATCGGCGGCAGTCTGGGCGCACAAAGATTGAATACGATCGTGCCGCATGCCTTGAGCCTGATTCCCGAAGAAAAGCGTCCGGTAGTGACACACCAGGCGGGGAAGGCGCATCTTGCCAGTTTACAAAATACTTATGCCGAGCAAGGCGTGGCAGGCAACTTGGTGCCCTTCATCGAAGACATGGCCGCACACTACAATGATTGCGATCTGGTGATCTGCCGGGCTGGCGCACTGACGATTTCCGAACTGGCAGCAGCGGGCATAGCCAGTATTCTGGTGCCCTATCCGCATGCAGTAGACGATCACCAGACCAGCAATGCACGCTTCCTGAGCGATCGTCATGCAGCCATGCTGTGGCCCCAATCTGAATTGACCGCTTCTGCACTGGCGCAATGGCTGATGCATTGCACGCGCGAACAATTACAAATCATGGCAACCCATGCACGCGCCTTGGCTGCGCCGGCAGCCACGCAAATGGTGGCCCAGGCCTGCCAGGAAATTATCGAGACCAAACCATGAAGCATAAAATCCGGCATGTACATTTCGTTGGCATCGGCGGTTCCGGTATGGGTGGAATCGCTGAAGTGCTCATCAATCTGGGTTTCCAGGTCAGCGGATCCGATATCACCGACAGCCAGACAACCAAGCGACTCCGGCAGCTCGGCGCGACAATTAATCACACCCATACCGGGGAAAATGTTCAATCGGCAGATGTTGTCGTGATTTCAACCGCAATCAAGCCAGACAATCCGGAAGTCCTGGCAGCACGCGCGCGCCAAATTCCGGTAGTGCCGCGCGCCATGATGCTGGCAGAACTGTTACGCCTGCGACGAGGTATCGCAATTGCCGGCACCCATGGCAAAACCACCACCACCAGCCTGGTCGCAAGCATTTTGGCGGAAGCAGGGCAGGATCCGACCTTCGTTATCGGCGGCCGCCTCAAAACAGCCGGCAGCCACGCCAAGCTAGGTAGCGGCGAGTTCATCGTCGTGGAAGCAGATGAATCCGACGCCTCGTTTCTCTACCTACAGCCTGTGCTGACGGTCGTGACCAACATCAACGCGGACCACATGGATACCTACGAGCATGATTTCAACAGACTCCTACAAACCTTTGTCGAGTTTGTCGAGCACTTGCCTTTTTATGGCATGGCCATGCTGTGTGTGGATGATCCCAATGTGCGGCAGATCATTCCGATGATTACCAAACCCATCACCACCTATGGTTTGACGGATGACGCACAGGTGCGCGCAACCGAAATACGTGCCGAGCATAGCAAAATGCATTTTCTGGCGCATATCGGCGTGAACGGTTCGACGCGCACCCTGCCTGTCACGCTCAATCTGCCGGGCAGGCACAATGTCCAGAATGCGCTGGCGGCCATCGCCGTCGGCAATGAACTGGGCGTAACGGACGCAGCCATCATACGGGCCTTGGCCAAGTTTGGCGGTGTGGAAAGACGATTCCAGCCTTATGGAGAAATTCCCATCCCAAGGCAGGGCAGTTTTTCCCTGATCGATGATTATGGCCATCACCCCGCAGAAATTGCAGCAACGCTCGCCGCCACACGGGGAGCCTTCAGCGATCGCAGACTGGTGCTGGTATTCCAGCCGCACCGTTATAGCCGCACCCGGGATCTGTTCGAAGACTTTGTCAGCGTATTGTCTAGCGCGGATGTGTTATTGCTCACCGAAGTCTATGCGGCCGGCGAAGAACCGGTCATCGCCGCTGACAGCAAATCCCTGGCGCGGGCAATCAGAGTACATGGCAAGCTCGAACCGATATATGTGGCGCAGATCGATGATCTGGGCGATGCGATTCGGGCCATTGCACAAAATGGTGATGTCGTGCTGATCATGGGCGCGGGATCGATCGGAAAAGTGGCCCCTGCCATTGCGCAATCGACGCAGAAACTGGTCTTGATAAATGGTTAAACAAAACGCATGCAGATTCTGACCGACAGCCTTAGCAAACAGCCAACCAAGATGGGACGAACACTGCCAGACACGCACTCGACCCACATCGACACCCATCTATTGCGTGGGGATTTGCGCAGCGACGAGCCGATGCAGCGGCACGTATCCTGGCGCGCGGGAGGGCACGCCGCAAACTGTTATCGGCCAGTTGACCTGGATGATTTAGCTATTTTTTTACAAACCTGGCCCAAGCATGAACCGATCTACATGATCGGCCTGGGCAGCAATCTGTTGGTCCGGGAGGGTGGTGTGCAAGGTGCTGTGGTCTTGTTGCATGCCCGTCTCAACGAGCTGTTCATCGCTGAACAGGATGAACAAGGCGGCCTGATTTATGCTGGTGCGGGCGTCCCCTGCCCCAAACTGGCGAGATTTGCGGCATTGCACAATCTGGCCGGGGTGGAATTTCTGGCAGGCATTCCAGGCACCATAGGCGGCGCACTCGCCATGAATGCCGGATGCTACGGCTCGGAAACATGGGAATGGGTCGAGCGGGTCAAAACAATCGATCGCAGCGGCCACCTGTCCGAGCGGCCTGCAAAGGCTTACCGGGTTGGCTACCGGCAGGTCGAATTGCGCGATAGCGCTTCGTCTGGCCTTAACCAAGCCTGGTTTGCTGGCGGCTGGTTCCGATTGCCGGCAGGCAAAATGGAAACCTCGCGCCAGATCATCAAAACCTTGCTCACTGCGCGCATCACAAGCCAACCATTGGGGCTGCCTAACGCAGGATCGGTATTCCGTAATCCCGAAGGGGCATTCGCAGCACGATTGATCGAGCAATGCGGCCTGAAGGGGTTGCGTATTGGCGATGCAATGGTCTCGACGCAGCATGCCAATTTCATTGTTAATTGTGGCCAGGCCACTGCAACCGACATCGAAGCGCTCATCGAGACCGTGCGTAACAGGGTGCTAGCCAGGCTGAACATTGCGTTAGTCACAGAAGTGCGCATCATCGGGCAAGACAAGGAGCATCAGCTGTGAGTATGTCAGACTTTGGAAAAGTAGCGGTATTGCTTGGGGGGCGCTCCGCCGAGCGCGAGATTTCGCTGAGAAGCGGGGAAGCTGTCCTGGCCGCATTGCGCCGTAGAAACGTGGATGCACACGCTTTCGATCCGGCTGAACAGCCTATGGAAAATCTGTTAAAGGCCGGTTTCAAGCGTGCCTTTATCGCGCTGCATGGCCGCTACGGTGAGGATGGTTCCGTTCAGGGTGCGCTCGAGCTGATGGGACTTCCCTATACCGGCAGCGGCATTCTCGCCAGCGCACTGGCGATGGATAAATGGCGCACCAAAATGATCTGGCAGGCGGCGGCGATCGATACCCCGCGTTACAAGCTATTGCACGCGGACAGCGACTTTCACGAAATAGCGGACGAGCTGGGCCTGCCGCTGATTGTCAAACCGGCCCGCGAAGGTTCGACGCTGGGTCTGAGCAAGGTGCGCTGCGAGCAGGATTTCCAAGCCGCTTATCGCACGGCGGCGCACTATGACCCGCTGGTCCTCGCTGAACAGTTCATCGAGGGCATCGAGTTGACTGCGGCCATCTTGGACAACACACCCCTGCCACTGGTGCGGATCGATATCGCCGAGGACTTGTACGACTATCAGGCCAAGTATTTTTCCAACAATACACGCTACACCTGTCCAAGCGGGTTGCCTGAAGCGTTGACACACCAGATCCAGGCCATGGCGCTACGCGCCCACCAGGTATTGGGCTGTTCCGGCTGGAGCCGGCTGGATGTCATTCTGGATCGAGACAATCAGCCTTATTTTCTTGAGGCCAATACGTCGCCCGGCATGACCGATCACAGCCTCGTACCCATGGCCGCCAACGCCATTGGGATTTCTTTCGATGAACTGGTCGTGCGTATTCTGACCTTGAGCCATGAACATGCCTGATATATCGGTTAACTCAAGTCATATCCGGTTACTCGGACACCACTGGCTCTTCGGTAGCGCCAGCACAATGCACTGCGCGCACCCGATTGAGTCCGAATCCTTGAATGCCTAGAGTTGCGCTTATGTGGAACGATCATCAAACACTGAATTTTCTGGCCAACATCATGCTGACAGGCGTCTTGCTGGCCACATTATATGTGGTGGGCACAAGGGTCCTGACGCTGCCCTTCTTTTCACTGCGGGAAATTCGGGTCGAAGGTGTCGACCACTCGCAAACGGTGCCCGTCAGCCTGACGCATGTCACTCGCGACCAAATCAAGCAAATTATGCGCAATACGGCCGACACCAATTTCATGACCGTGGACTTGAAGGCGCTGCAGGCAGCTTTCATGGAACTGCCCTGGGTCAGGTCGGTAAAAATCTCGCGCGACTGGCCGCCAGCACTGGATGTGCTGCTTGAGGAACACGTGCCCTTGGCATACTGGGGAGAGACGGCGTTGATCAACACACATGGCGAACTCTTCCGCGCCATGACTGAAAACGCACATCTGCCGGTATTTGTCGGCCCCGATGTTCAAAGCAGCCACTTGATCACAGATCGATACCAGGCACTTAACGAATTACTGCAGCCAGTAGGGCAAAGCGCCCAAGAAATCGTTTTAACCCCCCGGCACGCCTGGCATATCCGGCTTGATACGGGAACCTGGTTGAAACTGGGGCGAAAGCATATCGAGTCACGTCTAAGACGCTATGTCGCTGTCTATCAACAGCATGGCGAGAGCCTGACCCAGCAGCAAGCACTTGCCTATGTCGACTTGCGCTACGCCAATGGATTTGCCATTCGCAAGCCGTCAAATGTTTCGCATACCTTACCTCGGTCAGGTCGTGCATGGTAATTATGAAATCGGGGAGATTGTAAAAATGAGTAAAGCCAAAGAAGGCAAAGACATGATCGTTGGCCTCGATATCGGGACATCCAAAATTGTGGCCATCGTCGCTGAAATTAAGCCCGAAGGTGGCTTTGAGATCGTGGGATTAGGCAGCCATCCGTCACGTGGACTGAAAAAAGGGGTGGTGGTCAATATCGAAACAACAGTCAATGCGATCCAGCGTGCGCTTGAGGAAGTGGAGTTGATGGCCGATTGCCGGATCACTGAAGTCTATGCCGGCATCGCAGGCAATCATATCAAGGGTTTCAATTCGCATGGAATGGTCGCGATCAAGGACAAGGAAGTCACGCTGGCGGACGTCGACAGGGTGATGGAGACCGCCAAGGCCGTCAATATTCCAGCCGACCAGCAAATATTGCATATCCTGAATCAGGAATTCATCGTCGATGGTCAGGAAGATGTGCGCGAACCGGTCGGAATGAGCGGTATCAGGCTTGAAGTCAAGGTGCATATCGTGACCGGTGCAGTGTCGGCCGCCCAGAACATCGCCAAATGTATTCATCGTTGCGGACTGGGCGTACGGGATCTGGTCCTACAACCCCTGGCCTCGGCCAAAGCAGTACTTTCCGAAGACGAAAAAGACCTAGGCGTCTGCCTGGTCGATATCGGTGGCGGCACGACGGATATCGCCGTCTTCACGAATGGTGCGATACGCCATACGGCAGTGATCCCGATCGCAGGTGATCAGATCACCAATGACATTGCCATGGCGTTGCGCACACCGACCAAGGATGCGGAAGATATCAAGTGTCGTTATGGCAGTGCCTTGCGCGCACTGGCAGATGTGCGCGAAACAGTAGAAGTGCCAGACGTTGGCAACCGGGGTACTCGTCCGCTTTCCAGGCAAACCCTGGCAGAAGTTATCGAACCACGCGTGGAAGAGCTTTATCTGCTGATACAGGCAGAATTGCGGCGCAGCGGGTTCGAACAGTTACTCTCATCGGGCATCGTCATCACAGGCGGCAGCAGTTCCATGCTGGGGATGGTCGAGCTGGGTGAGGAAATTTTCCATATGCCTGTACGACTGGGGCTCCCCGTCTATAAAGGTAGTCTGGAAGAAGTTGTACGAACGCCACGCTACTCGACTGCCATTGGACTGGTGATGGCAGGCATGGAGGACCGCCTCCATCATCACCATACCAAATTGAAGAGTGGCTCCGCCAAGCAAATTCTGGCGAGAATGAAAGGATGGTTCCAGGATAATTTTTAACCCGGAACCAAAACAAGCTTTAACGGGACGTTGTCTACAAATCTACCATGCAATAGGAGAAATGCTATGTTTGAAATCACGAATACCGAATCCCAGGAATTGGCGATCATCAAAGTTGTAGGCGTAGGAGGATGTGGTAGTAACGCGGTCGACCACATGATCAGAAATGAAATGAAAGGGGTGGAATTCATTTGCATGAATACCGATGCCCAGGCGCTCAAAGGCAGTCTCGCGCCGACCGCATTGCAGCTGGGCTCCAATGTCACCCGTGGACTGGGGGCCGGCGCTAATCCCGATATTGGCAAAGAAGCGGCATTGGAAGACCGTGACCGTATCGCCGAAATGGTACAAGGGGCCGATATGCTGTTTATCACCGCCGGCATGGGAGGCGGTACCGGTACCGGCGCCGCACCGATCGTGGCGCAGATTGCCAAGGAAATGGGCATTCTGACCGTGGCGGTCGTCAGCAAGCCCTTCTCCTTCGAAGGCAAACGCCTGAAAGCGGCACAGGCCGGCATGGAAGCACTGGCGCAACACGTCGACTCGCTGATTGTCATTCCCAACGACAAACTGATGAATGTGCTGGGCAATGACATCAGCATGCTGGACGCGTTCAAGGCCGCCAACGACGTCCTGCATGGCGCGGTTGCAGGTATCGCGGAAGTGATCAATTGCACCGGTTTGGTTAACGTGGATTTTGCCGACGTGAAGACTGTCATGTCGGAAATGGGCATGGCCATGATGGGTTCGGCCCTCGCCAGCGGTGTCGATCGCGCACGCATGGCCGCAGAACAGGCCGTCGCCAGCCCGCTGCTCGAAGAAATCACCCTGACCGGCGCACGCGGCGTATTGGTAAATATCACCGCCAGCTCGGCGATCAAAATGCGCGAAGTGCAGGAAGTGATGGATACGGTCAAGAAAATGACGGCTGAAGATGCCACCGTGATCGTCGGTTCGGTGATCGATGAAGGCATGGAAGACAGCCTGCGTGTCACACTGGTCGCCACCGGATTGGGAAGTATCAATCATCAGGCTCAGAGACCACTGACAGTGGTCCACTCCCGTACCGGTACTGACGACAGAAGCCCCGCCCAGAATGTGGACGAGCCCGCCGTGATGCGCACCGGCAGAAGAAGCAACGCGACCGTGACCGCCATGCAGCAATCCGGCATGGATCCCATGGATATTCCTGCGTTCCTGAGAAGGCAGGCTGACTAACTCTGCTTGCTGAATGGGATCGGCTTGCCGCCGATCCAGGAATAGGCATATTCCAAATATCCCGTTGTATGGTACCGCCGCCCCTTTCCCAGGGGTGGCGCATGCATCGCATGATAGATCTCTTCCACCAACACATCAGCCCATCATCCTGCCATTCCCAGCCAATCGGTCAGCTATGACGGTGTCAGGCGAACTCCACTCGGCACTGGTCGAGAAACTCACCCTGACCACATTAAAG